>JABDIP010000372.1 GCA_013003675.1 Inquilinus sp. | reverse complement strand
GCCCTATCTGATCCGCTTGAAGACGGCCGGCCCCTTCGCGTTCGCCGGGGTGTGGGAGAATTGGATCGACAAGGCGAGCGGCGAGCGCATCGAGAGCTGCACCATCATCGTCACCCAGGCCAATGCCCTCGTCGCCCCGATCCACGACCGCATGCCGGTGATCCTGGCCCCCGACGACTACGATTCCTGGCTGGACCCGGCGGCGGCCGACGGCCGTACCCTGCTGCGCCCCTACCCGGCCGAGGCGATGGAGGCGTTTCCGGTGAGCCCGAGGGTGGGCAATGTGAAGAACGACGATGCGGGGCTCATCGAGCCGGTGCACGCCTGACCGCGGGACGGTCCGCCCGCCATCGGTCACCGGCTCATGTGGCCGGCGCCAGCTCGCGCAGGAAGTCGAGCATCACCCGGAGCGCGATATCGGCGTCCTCGACGGCAATGGCCTCGGCGGGATTGTGGCTGACGCCGCCCTTGCAACGGAGGAACAGCATCGCGATCGGGCAGAGCGATAGCACCGCGAGGCCGTCATGGCCGGCACCGCTCGGCAGCCTGAGAGGCCGGATGCCAGAGCGCCGAACCGCCGCCTCCAGCGGTTCGACCAGGTCGTCCGAACAGGTGGCGGCCGCGGCCTCGTAGAACCGCTCGACGGTGAGCTCGACCCGCCGCCGCTCGGCGATCGCCGCCAATTCGCCTTGCAACACGGTCGCGGCATGGTCGCGCAGAGCGTCGTTCGGAGCGCGCAGGTCGATGGTGAACTGCGCTCCGCCCGGAATGACGTTGCTGCCGCCCGGCGCGATCTCGAAACTGCCGACGGTCGCGACCAGACCGTCCTCGCTCCGGCCGACGCGCTCGACGGCCAGCACCATCTCGGCCGCGGCGGCGAGGGCATCGCGGCGCAAATTCATCGGCACCGTGCCGGCATGTCCGGCCTCGCCGATCACGTCGACGCGGTAGCGACACGCCCCGTTGATCGCGGTGACGATGCCGATCGGCAGGCCTTCGGCCTCGAGCACCGGTCCCTGCTCGATATGCAGTTCGACATAGCCAAGCAGATCGTCCGGGCGCCGCGCTGCCGCCGGCACCGCCGCCGGGTCGCAGCCGAACGCGACCAGCGCCTCGCGGACGCTGGCCCCATCGGCGTCGCGAACCTCCAGGGTCGAAAGATCGAGCGTGCCGGAGACCGCGCGCGAACCGGTCAGCGTGGTGGGGAAACGAACCCCCTCCTCATTGCCGAAGGCGAAGACCTCGATGGCATAGGGCAGCCGGGTGCCGGCATCGCCAAGCGCCTGGACGCAGGCGATGGCCGCCAGCACGCCGAGATTGCCATCGTATTTGCCGGCGTTTCTGACCGTGTCGATATGCGACCCGAGCAGCAGGGTCTGCCGGGCCTCGCCGGACCCTTCGTAGCGGCCGACGACATTGCCCGCGGCGTCGATCGTGGCGGCCATCCCCGCCACCGCCATCCAGTCCATGACCTGCGCCGCCGCCGCCTTGTGCGCCGGCGACAGATAGAGGCGGGTCAGCCGGCCGGGCTCATCGGTGAACGAAGCCAAGGCGTCCAGCCGGTCCATGAGCGCCTGGCCGAGCGGGTGACCGGTCGATGCGGTCATGGCAGAAATTCCTCGAACGCGGCAGCGTGGTTCGCGCGATCCGGGCCAGCGATTCGCGGGACGCGGCGGTCGCGTCGTCGGCCAACCGCGCCTCGGAAGGGGTCGGAATCGCTTGCCCCGCATACCCGCCTGCCGCCCCAATACCGTAGGCGCTTCAACCCCCTAGGGCATTTCGACGTTCTTTCAGGATGCCGTCGCAAGGTCCATGCTCTTCCTGGCCCCCGATTTGCCCATTACGATGCCGGGCGTTCCATCCGCGGGGCCAATAATCATAGCCTATGGGATCCAGTGTTCGTCTCGTGCACCGCACCGGCCGCGGAATCAATTTCCTGTGTCGCAATAGTCCTGCCGGTCGCCGGGAGGTCCGTTGCATCCGGCGCGCTCGACGCTTCCATCAAGAGGGGCGGGGAAAGGAACCGACGACAGGCGCAATGAGCTCGGCATCGACCGGGGCTTCACCAGGGAGAGCAGACAATGGCGACAGCCAGTGAAACCGTGCCGGCCGCCCAGGCCGGGCGGTTGAAGGACGCCGAATACACACCGCCGCTTCAACAGGCGCTGCCGCTTGGCATCCAGCACGTGCTGGCGATGTTCGCGTCGAATGTCACGCCGGCCTTCATCGTCGCCGGCGCCGCCGGCCTCGCCGGCGCGGATCTGGTCTACATGGTCCAGATGGCGATGCTGTTCTCGGGCATCGCCACGCTGCTGCAGACCGTTGGCGTCGGGCGCGTCGGGGCCAGGCTGCCGATCATGCAGGGCACCAGCTTCGCCTTCATTCCGATCATGATACCGGTGGTGAAGACCGCCGGCATGGGCGCGCTGTTCGGCGGCGTCGTCATCGGCGGCCTGTTCCACTTCCTGCTCGGCACATTCATCGGCAAGCTCCGCCGCTGGCTGCCGCCCCTGGTCACCGGTCTGGTCATCCTGGCGATCGGCCTGTCGCTGATCCCGGTCGGCATCAGATACGCCGCCGGCGGCGTGCCCCTGGAGGGCACGCCGGAGTTCGGGACGCTCCGGCACTGGTTTCTCGCCCTTGTGGTGATCTTCGTGTCGCTGGGGATCAAGTTCTACGTCAAGGGCTTCATCGCCTCAGCGGCGGTCCTGATCGGTCTGGTGGCCGGCTATGTCGTCGCCATTCCCATGGGCATGGTCAATTTCGGCCGAGTGGCCGGTGCCGCCTGGATCTCCCTGCCGAACCCGCTACATTTCGGCTTCGAGGTCAACGTCGCGGCGATCGTCGGCATGTGCCTGATGTCCGTTGTCTCGGCGATCGAGACGGTCGGCGATATCTCGGGGATCACCAAGGGCGGCGCGGATCGCGAGGCGACCGACAAGGAGATCGCGGGCGGCACCATGGCGGATGGCCTGGGAACCGCACTCGCCGGTTTCTTCGGCGCGTTGCCCAATACCTCGTTCAGCCAGAATGTCGGCCTGATCGCCATGACCGGCGTGATGAGCCGCCATGTGGTGACACTGGGCGCGATCTTCCTGATCGTCGCCGGTCTGGTTCCCAAGGTCGGCGCGGTCATCGCGGCGATGCCGATCGCCGTTCTGGGCGGCGGCGTGATCGTCATGTTCGGCATGATCTGCGCCGCCGGCCTCAACATGCTCTCCGAGGTCAAATTCAACCGGCGCAACATGGTGATCCTGGCGGTCTCGCTGTCGGTCGGGCTGGGGCTTCAGTCGGTGCCCGGGGCGATGCAGCATCTGCCGTCGACGATGAAGCTGTTGCTGGTCTCGGGGCTGCTGCCCGTGGCCGTCATCGCGGTCGTCCTGAACATGATCGTGCCGGAACAGATCGAGGACTGAACCGGCCGGTTCGCGCGATCCTTCCGGCGCCCGCGTTTTGGGCGCCGGAAGCCGGATTTCGGATTTGACCTGACGGGCCGCCGCCTGACCGCGCCAGAGGGAGCAAGACCATGGCACTGATCGTCTGGGAGTGGTTGGACCTGGGACTGCGCTGGCTGCACGTGATCGCCGGAATCGCCTGGATCGGCAGCTCGTTCTATTTCGTGCACCTCGATTCGAGCATCAAGCGCGTCGAGGGCCTGCCCAAAGGCGCCGGCGGCGAGGCGTGGCAGGTCCACGGCGGCGGCTTCTACCACATGGTGAAATACCTGGTGGCGCCGGCCCGGTTGCCGGAAGAGCTCACCTGGTTCAAATGGGAGGCCTATGCCACCTGGCTGTCCGGTTTCGCGCTTCTCGTCGTCGTCTACTATTTCGGCGCCGAGCTCTACATGATCGACTATCACGTCCTCGACCTGCCGGTCTGGGGGGCGGTGGCGATCAGCCTCGGCGGCCTCGTCATCGGCTGGGTCGCCTACGACCAGCTCTGCAAATCGAAACTCGGCGAGAACGGGATCGCGCTGGCCGCGCTCGGCTTCGTGTTCCTGGTCGCGCTGTCCTACATCTTCACGCTCATCTTCAGCGCCCGCGGCGCCTACATGCAGATGGGCGCCCTGATCGGCACGATCATGGCGGCCAACGTGCTGGAGATCATCATCCCGAACCAGAGGAAGGTCGTCGCCGACCTGATCGCCGGCCGCGACCCCGACCCGAAGCTCGGCCAGATGGCCAAGCAGCGCTCGATGCACAACAACTACCTGACGCTGCCGGTCCTGTTCGTGATGATCAGCAACCACTATCCGCTGGCTTTCGCCAGCCGCTGGAACTGGGTGATCCTGGCGCTGATCCTGGTGATCGGCGCGGTGATCCGCCACTTCTTCAATGTCCGGCACCGCGGTGAGCCGAGCCCCTGGTGGACCTGGGGCGTCGCCGCCGCAGGCTTCGCGCTGGTCGTCTGGCTGAGTTCCGTGCCGCCGGCCGCCGGGTCGGCCGCCGGGCCAGTCGACGACGAGGCCGCCGTTCCAGCGGCCCCGCCGGCGACCTTCGCCGCGGTCGAGGAAGTCGTCCTCTACCGCTGCAGCATGTGCCACGCCGCGGAGCCGCTCTGGACCGGCATGCCGGTGGCGCCGAAGGGCGTCATCCTCGAAACGCCGGAGCAGATCCGCCTGCACGCTTCCGCCATCTATGTCCAGGTCGTGCGCAGCCACGCCATGCCGCCGGGCAACATCACCGAGATCGAGCCCGCCGAGCGCGCGCTGCTCGCCGCCTGGATCGCCGACGGCGCGCCGATCGCGACCGAATAGGCCGATGGCCGGGACGAAGTCCGCGGAAGTGGGTCCATACAGTCGGGCCAACGAACCATGACCGCCGTCGTCTCGCGGGGAGCAACCGATGCCTAGATTCTGCGCCAACCTCACCATGCTCTTCACCGAGCTGGAATTCATGGATCGTTTCGAGGCCGCCGCCGGCTCGGGTTTCGCCGGGGTCGAGTACCTTTCTCCCTATGAGTTCGACAAGCGCCAACTGGCGGATCAACTCGCCACCCATGGCCTGACCCAGGTGCTGCACAACCTGCCCGTCGGCGATTGGGCGGCAGGCGAGCGCGGCCTCGCCTGCCTGCCGGACCGGGTCGGCGAGTTCCAGGACGGGTTGGGAACGGCGATCGAGTACGCGACGGCGCTTGACTGCCGTCAGGTCAATTGCCTTGCCGGCATCAAGCCCGAACAGGTCGACGCCGCGGCCGCCGAGGCCGCCCTGATCGACAATCTGCGCTTCGCCGCCGCGAAGCTCGGCGAGGCCGGGATCTTGCTGCTGCTGGAACCGATCAACACCCGCGACATGCCGGGCTACTTCGTTACCGGCTCAGGGCAGGCGATCGACATCCTGGACAGCGTCGGCTCGGACAATCTCCGTCTGCAGTACGATTTCTATCATATGCAGATCATGGAGGGCGATCTCGCCACGACCTTCGCCCGCCTGAAGGACCGGATCGCCCATGTCCAGATCGCCGACAATCCGGGCCGACACGAGCCCGGCACCGGCGAGATCAACTATCCGTTCCTGTTCGATTGGCTCGACCGGCAGGGCTATGCCGGCTGGGTCGGCTGCGAATACAGGCCGACGACAACGACAACCGAGGGACTCGGCTGGTTCGGGCCCTATCGTTCGGACCGCGGCGCGGCGTAGCGGCAGTTGGCTTGGTGCCTGAGAAACTGGCGCGCCCGGGAAGACTCGAACTCCCAACCTTCTGATCCGTAGTCAGATGCTCTATCCATTGAGCTACGGGCGCTGATCGCGGGACGGGGCGGGCGCTGGCGCCGGCCGGTCCGTCGTCGGGATGCGGGAAGCTACTCGACCGGCCTGCCGGAGGCAAGACCCGAATGGCGCCGGGCGAGCCACTGGAAAAGCGTGAGCGACCGTGGCCCAGGCGCCCGCCGGCTCCGGTTTTTCAACCTCTTCCTTGAAAAAGTCGGGTGCGGCGGTCGCGCTTGCAAGGCCGCGCCGGACCGTGCCGCCGGGCGAGGCGATTTTCTCAAGGGCAGGCTTGAAAAATCCACGGTTCAATGCCGGCGCGCGCAAGGCGGTGCCGGTGGTGGCCGGCTCTGGTATCCTGGTGCGCGATGCGGCCCGACGCTTCTCACGACGCCCTGCCGTCCACCGGGCGGCGCCCGACCCGGGCGCCGGTGCTGGTGGCGGCAACGCTGCTCCTGGCCGCCTGCGTGCCGGCGACGCCGCCGCTTTGGCCGACCCTGACCGGCGACCCGGTCGCCGGCGAGGCGAGCGCCGGTGCCGGCGGCTGGCCGGCGCCGC
>JABDIP010000367.1 GCA_013003675.1 Inquilinus sp. | reverse complement strand
GATTTACGCCCCCGCCGATGGCGAGGTGGTCGAGGCGAACCAGGCGGTGGCCGACGACCCGGCGCTGGTCAACAGCGACCCGATGGGTGCCGGCTGGTTCTTCAAGATCAAGCTGTCCGACACGGGTACGATCTCGGCGCTGATGGACGAGGCGGCCTACAAGAGCTTCGTCGAGGGCCTTGGCTGATGCGCTATCTCCCGCTCACCGAGCCCGACCGGCAGGCCATGCTCGCGGCCATCGGAGTCGGTTCGGTCGACGATCTGTTCGAGGACGTGCCGAAGACGGCATGGCTGGACGCGCCGATCGCCGACCTGCCGAACCATCAGGGCGAGATCGAGGTCGAGCGCGCGATGACGGCGATGGCCGGAGAGAACCTGTCGGCCGATTCGGTGCCCAGCTTTCTTGGCGCCGGCGCCTATCGCCATCACGTCCCGGCGACTGTGGATCACCTGATTCAGCGCGGTGAGTTCCTGACCTCCTACACCCCCTACCAGCCGGAGGTGACCCAGGGCACCCTGCAATATCTCTTCGAGTTCCAGACCCAGGTGGCGCTGCTGACCGGGATGGATGTGGCCAATGCCTCGATGTATGACGGCGCCACCGCCTGTGCCGAGGCGGTGATGATGGCCAACCGCGCCACCCGCCGCGAGCGGGCGGTGATGTCCGGCGGGCTGCATCCGCACTATCGCGACGCCACGCGCACCCTGGCCCATTTCACCGGTTTCGAGGTTTCGATCGGCGATCCCGATCCAATGGTGGATGAGGATCTGACGGCGCGGATCGACGACAACACCTCCTGCGTCGTGGTGCAGAACCCCGATCTGTTCGGTCGCGTCCACGACCTTTCCGCCTTGGCCGATGCGTGCCATGCCAAGGGTGCCCTGCTGATCGTCGCGGTGACCGAGGTGGTGTCGCTCGGCCTGTTGACGCCGCCCGGCGAGATGGGCGCCGATATCGTCGTCGCCGAGGGCCAGTCCATCGGCAACCCGCTCGGCTATGGCGGCCCGCATGTCGGGCTGTTCGCCACCCGCGACAAGCTGGTGCGGCAGATGCCGGGCCGTCTCTGCGGCCAGACCGTCGACACCGAGGGGCGGCGCGGCTTCGTGCTGACCCTGTCGACCCGCGAGCAGCATATCCGCCGGGAAAAGGCGACCAGTAACATCTGCACCAATAGCGGCCTGTGCGCCCTGGCCTTCACCATCCATCTCAGCCTGCTCGGCGAGCAGGGGTTTCTGCGTCTGGCCGAGACCAACCACGCCAACGCGGTGAAACTGGCCGACATGCTGGCCGCCGTGCCGGGGGTCGAGGTGCTGAACGACAGTTTCTTCAACGAATTCGCGGTGCGGCTGCCGGGGCCGGCCGCCACCATCGTCGACCGGCTGGCGGAGCGCGGCATCCTGGCCGGTGTGCCGGCCGGCCGGTTGTTCGCCGACCGGGCGAATCTGGCCGACCTCATGCTGGTGACGGCGACCGAACTGACCACCGAGGGCGACATGCATGCCCTCTGCGACGCGCTGCGGGAGGCACTGTGATGGGGTACGATCGCAATACCCCGACCCACACCGGCAACCGGGCGCTGGATATCGAGGAGCGGCTGGTCTTCGAGCAGGGCTCGCCGGGCCAGAGCGGCGTCGATCTGCCGCCGCCGGCCGCGGTTGAGCCGCGTCTCGGCGCCGTCGCGCGCCGCCGGACGGTCGGACTGCCCGGCCTCTCCGAGCCGGAGGTGGTGCGCCACTACACGCGCCTCAGCCAGAAGAATTTAGGCATCGACACGGCGATGTACCCGCTGGGTTCGTGCACCATGAAGCACAATCCGCGCCTGAACGAGAAGATGGCGCGGCTGCCCGGATTCGCGGATCTGCACCCGATGCAACCGATGTCGACCGTGCGGGGCGCGCTGCGGCTGATCGACACCCTGGCCGACTGGCTCAAGATGCTGACCGGCATGCCGGCGGTGGCCATGTCGCCGGGCGCCGGCGCCCATGGCGAGCTGTGCGGCATGATGGCGATCCGCGCCGCGCTGGAAGATCGCGGCGAAGGGCAGGGCCAGGGCCGCCGGCGCGTGCTGGTGCCGGAATCGGCGCACGGCACCAACCCGGCGACCGCCGCCGCGCTCGGCTTCACCGTCGATCCGATCCCGGCCGACGGACGCGGCCGGGTCGACCTCGCCGCCTTCCGCGCCAAGCTGGGGCCGGACGTGGCGGCGATCATGCTGACCAACCCGAATACCTGCGGCCTGTTCGAATCCGATATCATCGAGATCGCCGACGCGATCCATGAGGCGGGCGGGCTGTTCTATTGCGACGGCGCTAATTTCAACGCCATCGTCGGGCGGGTGCGGCCCGGCGATCTGGGCATCGATGCGATGCACATCAACCTGCACAAGACGTTCTCCACGCCGCATGGCGGCGGCGGCCCCGGGTCCGGGCCGGTGGTGCTGTCGGCGGCGCTGGCGCCGTTTGCGCCGGTGCCGTCGGTCGTGCACGGGCCGGACGGGCTGACCCTGGTCGAGCATGTCGGCCGCGACGGAGCGGAGAAGAGCTTCGGACGGATGAAGGGCTTCCACGGCCAGATGGGCATGTTCGTCCGCGCCCTGGCCTACATGCTCAGCCACGGCGCCGACGGGCTGCGCCAGGCCTCCGGTGACGCGGTGCTCAACGCCAACTACGTCATGGCGCGGCTGCAGGATGTGATGAGCGCGCCGTTCGCGGGCCCGTGCATGCACGAGGTGCTGTTCGACGACCATTTCCTGCACGACACCGGGGTCAGCACGCTGGACTTCGCCAAGGCGATGATGGACGAGGGCTTCCACCCGATGACGATGTATTTCCCGCTGGTCGTCCACGGCGCGATGCTGATCGAGCCGACCGAGAGCGAGAGCCGGGAGACGCTCGACGGCTTCGTCGCGACGATGCGTGCCCTGGCGGAGCGGGCCAAGGCCGGCGACGCCGAGTACTTCCACGGTGCGCCCTACCACACGCCGCGCCGCCGCCTGGACGAGACGACGGCTGCGCGCAAGCCGATCCTGCGCTGGCGGCCCGAGCCGGAGACGAAAGCGGCGGCGGAGTAGGACGAAGTTGGCGGCAGGGGCGGGACGGTCGCCGACCGCCCCGCTCGATCAGTGCAGCTTGCCGGGCAGGTCGTTGATCGCCTGATCGATCAGGCCGTCGGCCTTGTTCTTGTCGAGCTGGCTGGCGATCAGTTCGCGGGCCGCGGCGACCGACACGTCGACGGCGATGGCCCGGACTTCCGCCAGGGCGGCGGTTTCGGCCTGGGCGATGCGGTCCATGGCGATCGCCTCGCGACGCTTCAGGCCGGCATCCAGTTCGGCGGCGACACGCTCGCGCAGCCGTTCGGCCTCGACCCGGGCATGGCCGATGATCTCCTCCGCCTCCGACATCGCGTCGCGTTGCCGGCGCTGGAAATTGGCCAGCGCCGCCTGCGCCTCCTCGCGCAGCCGGTGCGCCTCGTCGAGTTCGTTGCGGATGCGGCCGGCGCGGCCGTCGAGGGAGCCGAGAATCGCCCGCTTGGCCGGCCGGAAGGCGATCACGATCAAGGCGATCAGCGCCAGGATCAGCCACGTCTCGGGCGCAATCCCCTCGTGATGCTCCTCGCCGACCGGCTCCTCCGCCACCCCGGTGGTCTCGGTCGTTGCCGGTTCCGGCTCGGCCGCCTCGTCGCCGCCGACCACGTCGGTGACGGCGTCGACGATGGATTCGATGATGCCTTGGTCGTCGGTCTCCGCGGCCGCGTCGCCGCCGGCCTCCACCGGTGTGCCCTCGGCCGGTTCCGTCTCCGGCCCGGCGGCTTCATTGCCGCCGACCACGTCGTCGACCGCATCGGTAACGGCGTCGACGATGGACTCGATAACGCCTTGGTCCTCCGTCCCCGCGGTAGCATCGCCGGTTGTCTCCGCCGGCGTGCCCTCGGCCGGCGTCGCCTCCGGTCCCGCGGCTTCGTCGCCGTCGACCACGTCGGTCACGGCGTCGACGATGGTGTCCAGAATGCCCTGGTCTTCCGTCACCGGTGCGGCATCGCCGACGGCTTCCGCCGGTGCGCCCTCGATCGGCGGCGCCTGTTCCAGAGCGGCGTCCTGGGCCGCGGCGGGGGTCTCGTCGTCCATCAGCCGGTTCCCTTCAGCGCCGTGTCGACCTCGGCGGCGGCCGCCGCTTCATCCGGTGCCGCCCCGACCAGCCGGTCGGTGATCGCGCGGGCGGCGTCGACGGCGATGTCGCGCACCTGCGCCGTCGCTTCCTGCTTGGCGGTGGCGATGCGGTCCTCGGCGGCCTGGGTCTTCTTGGCCAGTGCGGCGGCGAACTCCGCCTGGCGCTGCGCGGAAACCTCGGCGATCTCCTGGGCCGCCTTGGCCAGCAGGCCGCTGGCCTCGCCGCGGGCCTTGGCGAGCGCCGCCTCATAGGCCTCGATCACCGCCTCGGCCTCGGTCTTCAGCGTTTCCGCCTTTTCGAGATCGTCGGCGATGCGCTCGGAGCGCTCTTCGAGCACCTCGGCGATACGCGGCAGCACGAATCGCGCCATCAGCCAGTAGAGAATGGCGAAGCTGACCGCCAGCCAGAAGATCTGGCTCGCGAAGTATTGCGGGTCGAATTGGGGCATGATGCTCCTCCCGGGCGGGTGCCGAGGCCGACGCCCGTGGACGGGCTCAGCCGAACAGGGCGATCAGGCCAATGATCAGCGCGAACAGCGCGATCGCCTCGGTCACCGCGAAGCCGATCCAGATGTTGGCGCCGATCTCGTCCTTCGAGGCCGGGTTGCGGGCGAGCGCCGAAATGTAGCTCGACCAGACGTTACCAACACCGATACCGGCGCCGATCATGCCGATCGCCGCGAGGCCCGCGCCGATGAACTTGGCGGCTTCCGCTTCCATGATGATGTCCTTCCTTCTTGAACCAAGGGTTGCCGGTCCGGGCGGACCGGGGTCGGGGATGTCCGGTCAGTGCAGATGCAGGGCGTCGTGCAGATAGACGCAGGACAGGATGGTGAAGATATAGGCCTGCAGGACGGCGATGCCGATCTCCAGCGCCGTCAGCGGGATCAGGAACAGGAAAGGCAGCGCGCCGAAGATACCCAGCAACGCGATGAAGCCGGCGATGACCTTCAGCAGCACGTGGCCGACGGTCATGTTGGCGAACAGGCGCACCGACAGGCTGACCGGGCGCGACAGGTAGGAGACCAGTTCGACCGGGACCAGGATGAAGGCGGTCCACCACGGTGCGCCGTGCGGGAAGAACAGGCTGAGGAACTTCAGGCCGTGGCGGAAGATGCCGATCAGCGTGACACCGACGAAGATCGCCGCGGCCAGCGCGAAGGTGACGATCAGATGGCTGGTGGTGGTGAAGGAGCCGGGCACCATGCCGATCAGATTGCTGAACAGGACGAACACGAACAGCGTGAAGATGAACGGGAAATAGGCCCGTCCTTCGCTGCCCACATTGTCGCGGATCATGTTGGCGACGACCTCGTAGATCATCTCGGCGAGCGACTGCCAGCGGGTCGGCACCAGGGCACGACCGCTCATGCACAGCCCGAGGAACAGCGCCGAGCCGCCGACGGCGGCCACCATGAAGGCGGCCGAGTTGGTGAAGGATAGGTCGAGCGCGCCGATCTCGATGGCGATGATCGGCTTGATCTCGAACTGTTCCAGCGGCCCCGCCACTCGGTCTCCCCCTCTACTTGCCCTTGGCCTGGCCCGCCGCCCGCCGCTCCTTCGCCTCGCGGTCCAGCCTTTGGCCCAGGCGATAGACATTGAGGAACGCGGCCACGCAGCCGATCAAGAAAAACAGGATCAGCAGCCAGGGCTGAGTCCCGAGCCATTTGTCGAGGACGATACCGATGCCGGTGCCGACCAGGACCGCGGCGACCAGTTCGACCGCGACCCGCATGCCAGCGCCCATAGCCTCGGACCGGCCTTCGCTTCCCGCCGCCCCGCCTCGCCTGCCGCCGCGGCGGGTTTTTGCCGCCTGCAGACGCCGGGCGAGCGATTCCAGCGAGCCGTCGTCCTTTGCACCGGGCCGGTCGCCGTCATCGTGGGTCACAAGTTGGGGGAACCTCAGGCTTACCTCGCCAAAACGCGCCGCAACTTAGTGAGGGGCCACCAGCGCTGTCAAGGACGGAAACCCGGGTCGAAAAGCGCCGGAAATCCAGGCCCTTGGCCGGGTTCTCAGGCGGTCTGGCGGATCTCCTCGGCGCGCTGCAGATCGACCGAGACCAACTGCGAAACACCGCGCTCCGGCATCGTCACGCCGTATAGGCGGTCGACCCGGGCCATGGTCATCCGGTGATGCGTGATGACCAGGAAGCGGGTTGCCTCGTCGCGGGCGAGGTCGGCGATCAGGGCGCAGAAGCGGTCGACATTGGCGTCGTCCAACGGCGCGTCGACCTCGTCCAACACGCAGATCGGCGCCGGCCGCGTCAGGAATGCGGCGAACAGCAGGGCCAGCGCGGTCAGCGCCTGCTCGCCGCCGGACAGCAGCGAGAGGTGCTGCAGCCGCTTGCCGGGCGGGCTGGCGAAGATCTCCAGCCCGGCATCAAGCGGGTCATCGGCCTCGGTCAGTTTCAGATGCGCCCGACCGCCGCCGAACAAGCGGGCGAACAGGTCGCGGAAATGCCGGTCCACGGTGTCGAACGAGGCCAGCAACCGCTCGCGCGCCTCGCGGTTCAGGTTGCCGATGCCCTGGCGCAGCCGGGCGATAGCCGCCAGCAGATCGTCGCGCTCGGCAATCATGCCGGCGATCTGCTGGTCCAGCTCCGCGGCCTCGGTCTCGGCGCGCAGATTGACCGGGCCCATACCCTCGCGCTCCCGGATGACCCGGTCGAGCTGGGCGGTCACCGTCGCCTCGTCGGGCAGCGGCGCGTCGGGCTTGAAGTCGGCGATCGCGGCAACTGCTTCGGGTTTGCATTGCAGTCGCTCGGAGATCCGCTCGCGAACCGAATCGGCGGCGGTCAATGCCGCCGAC
>JABDIP010000355.1 GCA_013003675.1 Inquilinus sp. | reverse complement strand
GCCCGGAGCCTGGCTCCGGGCCGTCACGACATCAGAGCTTGCCTTCGTCCTCGAAGGTCTCGGTCCAGTCCTCGATCAGCTTGTTCAGCGCTTCTTCCGCCGTGCCCTGATCGGCGACGATGTAGTCGTGCAGGCGCTTCTGCATCGCCAGCAGCAGCTCGGCATAGGCCGGCTCCTGCCAGAAATCCTGCACGTCCTGCATGGCGACCAGGAAGTCGCCGGCGAAGGGCTGGCTCTCGACGAAGCTCGGATCGTTCAGCACCGAGTTGTGCGCCGAATAGCCGCCCAGCGACCACCATTTCGCCTGCACCGCCGGCTGGGCGAACCACTTGATGTACTCCAGCGCCGCGTCCTGCTTGTCGGAATAGGACACCACCGAGATGCCCTGCCCGCCCAGGGTCGAGCCGGCCTGGTTCTGCGGCGGGTTGACGAAGAAGTCGATCTTGTCGCCGCCGGTGTCCGGATCGGCGTAGAGGCCGGGGAAGAAGGCGAACCAGTTCATCGCCATCGCCACCTGGCCGGATTTGAAGGCGTCGAGCGATTCACCCATGTAGGAGTTGGTGTAGCCCGGCGGCGTGCAGCACTCGTAGAGCTCCTTGTAGAACTCCAGCGCCTCGATCGCCGCGGGTGAGTTCACCGCGCCCTCCATGTCGTACTCGCCGGGCGTATTCTCGTATTTGAAGCCCCAGGTGTAGAGCGCGCCGGTGGCGCCCATGGTGATGCCTTCCGAGCCGCGCTCGGTGAAGATCGAGGCGCCATAGACCGTGTTGCCGTCGATCTGGCGGCCCTGGAAGAACTTGGCGATCTCCATCAGCTCGCGCTGGGACTTCGGCTCGGCGAGGTCGCGGCCAACTTCGGCCTTGAAGGCCTGCCGCAGCTCGGGTCGGGCGAACCAGTCCTGGCGATAGAACCAGCCATTGGCATCGCCCATCGCCGGCAGCGCGTAGTAGTTCGGCGTGCCCTTGGGCCAGGTCGAATAGGCATAGACGGTCGCAGGGGCGAAATCGTCCATGCTGATGCCTTCGTCGTCGAAGAAGCCGTTCAGCTTGACGTAGTGCCCGTTCTCGGCGCCGCCGCCGATCCACTGGCTGTCGCCGATCAACAGGTCGCACAGCTTGCCGCCTGAGTTCAGCTCGTTCAGCATCCGGTCGGCGAAGTTGGGCCAGGGCACGAATTCGAAGCTCATATTGTGGCCGCTCTCCGCCTCGAACTCCTTGCTGAGTTCGACCAGGGCGTTGGCCGGATCCCAGGCCGCCCAGCACAGCGTCAGGTCGTCGGCCTGCGCGACGGTGGCGCCCAGGCCGCCCACCGCGCATAACGCGGTCGCAGCCGCCAGCTTCCTCAATTTCATGGTTCGATACCTCCCGTTTGGATTCTGATCCTCGATCGGGGCTTGTCCCCGATTCCCATTCATTCCGCGCAAAAGCCTAGCTGTGGTACGCACATCATGTCCACGAGTTTTCTGAGGTACGCACATCATTCCGCTTCTTCAAAGGGCGAGCGTCACCCACGCGCCGTTGCGTTTCGACGACCGCACGCAGGCATCGACCAGCGCCACGCCCTGCAAACCGTCCTGAACGGTCGGGTGCAGCACCTCCGGATCGACGGGGCGACCGGCCCGACGCGCCTGGATCGCGCGCGCCGCCTCCGCGTAGATCGTCGCGAAGCCCTCCAGATAGCCTTCGGGATGCCCCGGCGGCACCCGGCTGACGCGCCCGGCCGCCGTGCCGGACCCGGCACCGGCGCGGGTGATCAACCGCTTGGGTTCGCCAAACGGCGTGAACCACAAATAGTTCGGGTCCTCCTGCGCCCACTCCAGCCCGCCCTTGCTGCCATAGACCCGCAGCCGCAGCGTGTTCTCGTTGCCCGGCGCGACCTGGCTCGACCACAGCATGCCCCGCGCGCCGCCCTCGAACCGCAGCATGACATGGGCGTTGTCGTCCAGCCGGCGCCCGGCGACGAAGGTATGAAGATCGGCGCTGAGGCTCTCCAGCCGCAGCCCGGTCACGAAGGACGCCAGGTTGAAGGCGTGGGTGCCGATGTCGCCGGTCGAGCCGCCCGCCCCGGACCGCGCCGGATCGGTGCGCCAGCTCGCCTGTTTCTGCCCGGTCGCCTCGGTCGCCTCGGTCAACCAGTCCTGGGCGTACTCCACCTGCACGACCCGCACCACGCCCAGATCCCCCGCGGCGACCATCTCGCGCGCCTGGCGCACCATCGGATAGCCGGTGTAGTTGTGCGTGAGCACGAACAGCGCATCCGAGGCTTCGGCAAGCCTCGCCAGCTTCTTGGCATCCGCCAGGGACGAGGTCAGCGGCTTGTCGCAGATCACATGGATGCCGCGCTTCAGGAACTCCCGCGCCGCGGCGAAATGCATGTGGTTGGGGGTGACGATCGCCACCGCCTCGATCCCCGCCTTCAGCCGCGCCTCGCGTTTCGCCATGGCGACGAAATCGCCGTAGACGCGGTCCTCGGGCAGCCCCAGATCGGCCCCGGAGGCGCGCGATTTCTCGGGCGTCGAGCTGAAGCAGCCGGCCGCCAGCTCGAAATGATCGTCGATGCGGCTGGCGATCCGGTGCACGCCGCCGATGAACGCGTCGCGGCCGCCGCCCACCATGCCGAGCCGGATCCGTCCGGGACGGTCCTCGGATTTCCCTTCGATCGCCAAGGCTCAGCCCCCTATGCCGAGCATGCGCCGGTTGGCGGCATCGTCGCTGCCGCTGTCGGCGAAATCGTCGAAGGCGCGTTCGGTCACGCGGATCATGTGCGCCTTGACGAATTCGGCGCCCTCGCGCGCCCCGTCTTCGGGGTGTTTCATCGCGCATTCCCATTCGACGACGGCCCAGCCGTCGAAATCGTATTGCGTGAGTTTCGAGAAGATCGCGCCGAAATCGACCTGGCCGTCGCCCAGCGAGCGGAACCGTCCGGCCCGGTCGACCCAGGACTGGTATCCGCCATAGACGCCCTGCCGTCCGGTCGGGTTCAGCTCGGCGTCCTTGACGTGGAACATCCTGATCCGCTGGTGGTAGATGTCGATGTTGTCGAGATAGTCGAGCGCCTGCAGCACGTAGTGCGACGGGTCGTAGAGCATGTTGCAGCGCGGGTGGTTGCCGACCCGCTCGAGAAACATCTCGAAGGTCGCGCCGTCGTGGAGATCCTCGCCGGGATGGATCTCGTAGCAAAGATCCACGCCGCTCTCCTCGGCATGGTCGAGGATCGGCCGCCAGCGTGCCGCCAACTCGTCGAACGCCGTCTCGATCAGCCCGGCCGGCCGTTGCGGCCAGGGGTAGACGTATGGCCAGGCCAGGGCGCCGGAGAAGGTCGCATGGGCCGTGAGGCCGAGGTTGCGGCTGGCGCTGATCGCCTTTTTCACCTGATCGACCGCCCATTCCTGGCGTGCCCGAGGATTGCCGCGGACCTTCGGATCGGCAAAGCCGTCGAACGCCTCGTCATAGGCCGGATGCACGGCGACCAGCTGGCCCTGGAGATGGGTGGACAGCTCGGTCACCTCGATTCCGTTCTCGGCGGCCTCGCCCTTGAACGCGTCGCAATAATCCTTGGACCGCGCCGCCTTCTCCAGGTCGAAGAGCCGGCCGTCCCAGCTCGGCACCTGGACGCCCACATAGCCGCAGTCGGCGGCCCATTTCGTGATCGCGCCCCAGCTGTCGAACGGCGCCTCGTCCCCGGCGAACTGCGCCAGAAACAGCGCCGGGCCCTTGATGCTTTTCATCCCATTTCCTCCCCAAGGTCGCCGTCGTCTCGGCGACAAGACCGTCTTGCGATGCTGTCGACTCCCCCCGCGGCGGGCCGCGCGTCTATGGCAGGTTTTCCTTCATGACGATGTCGATGCGAATACGTTCCTGCGACCTGACGATCTCCAACCCGTCGCTCTTGGAGCGCAGCACGCGCAACGCGCTTCGAATGACGTGACCGACATCCTGGGTGATCACCGCGTCGATCGCGTTCGTATTCAGCGCATCGCGCGTGTGGGGCGTCAATTCATGAGCGACGACCACCAGATCGTTCGCCACGCCGCGGCCGCGCAGACAATCGGTCAGCGCCCGGTTGCCCGACCCCAGCGAGTAGACCCCGGCGATCTCGCGATGGGCATCGAGCGCCGTCGACACCACACGCCCGATCGTCTCGGCATCGTCATGCCCTTCGATCGACGGCAGCACGTCGACGGACGGGAATTGCTCGGCCATCACCTGGTCGAATCCCAGGCGCCGTTCGATGCTGTCGCGGGCCTGCATGGAACCGACCAGGACCAGCACCTTGCAGGTCCGGCCGCCGAGAAAGCGGCCCATCAGGACGGCGGCGGTGCGCCCCGCCGCCACATTGTTGATGCCGACGAAATGGTCGCGTTCCGAGTTCGGCAGGTCCGAGACCAGCGCCACCGTGGCGACGCCCCCGTCCTTCAGGCGCTTCACCGCATCGCGGACATGAGGGGTCTCGGGCGCCATGATCGCGACACCGTCGATCTGGTCGCAATCCAGCGCGTTCAGCGCCCTGGCCAGCGCGTGCGGGTCGTGGGCGGGCACCGAGACCACCGTGATGTCGGTCCGGTCGGCTATCGAGCGCTGCGCCGCCTCGGCGATCGCATCGCGCAGCGCGCTCAGGAACTGACCCGGCCCCTCGGGCAGCACGAAGGCCAGCCTGTAATGGCGCTGACGCGCCAGATTGGCGGCCGAGACATCGCGTACATAGCCGATCTTCTCGATCGCCTCATGCACGCGCGAAATGGTCTGGTCGCGGACGCCGGGGCGCGCGTTCAGCACACGATCGACCGTGGCAAGGCTCACCCCCGCCGCTCGCGCGATATCGTTCACCGTCGGTCGTTGCACAGTCGTCCTCCGTGGGACGACTGTATTTTCCGTCTTTGAGGTACGTCAATCAGATTACGCCGGGAGCGGTCGGGCGATCCGAAACGGGAAATCTGAGAACCGCGCCAAACCGACGACCGGCGACCCGGGCCGACACGCCCGGCACTGGCCGAGACAGCCCGCCTTCGCCGAGGCTTCGGCGGGCACGCCTGTTCGCAGCAAGGTTTCTTGGGTTGGCGAGGCCAACCCTGCGAAGCCTTGGCGAATGCCCGGCCTGAGACATAGGTGACGTTTTGTACCGGACACATGGGTAACACCTCCGGCAGGCAATTTCCCGCCGGAGGTGTTGATGCCGTGGAAAGAGAGTTCGGTGATGGAGGAACGTCTACGTTTTGTCGCTCGCCTTCTGGAGGGGGAGAGGATGAGCGATGTGTGCCGGGAGTTCGGGATCTC
>JABDIP010000347.1 GCA_013003675.1 Inquilinus sp. | reverse complement strand
CCGACCGACATGCGGGGGTTCAGCGAGGCCAGCGGGTCCTGGAAGATGATCTGGAGGTCGCGGCGCCGACCGCGCATCTCCTTTTCGGAGAGGCTGGCCAGGTCGTCGCCGAGCCAGATGGCCTGTCCGGCGGTCGGCGGGATGAGCTGCAGGATGCCGCGGCCGAGCGTCGACTTGCCGCAGCCCGACTCGCCGACGACGCCGATGGTCTCGCCGGGCCGGATGTCGAAACTGATGCCGTCGACCGCCTTGACCGTATCGCGATGGCGGGACAGCAGACTCCGCTTGGGCATCTGGAAATGCACCTTCAGGTCGCGGACCGAAAGCAGCGGTGGGGCGTCTGTGGCGATATCGCTCATAGGCTTTCCAGGTGGCAGGCCTTGGCGCGGTCTTCGCCGAAGCGGGTCAGCGGCGGCACTTCGGTTTCGCAGCGCTCGAAGGCATAGGTGCAGCGCGGCCGGAACGAACAGCCGGCCGGCAGGTGCTGCAGGTTCGGGGGCTGGCCGGGGATCGTCGGCAACACGCCGCGCCTGCTGTCGTCGAGCCGCGGCATGCTCTTCAGCAGTCCTTCGGTGTAGGGATGCTGGGGATTGTAGAAGATCTCCCGCACCGTGCCGGCCTCGACGACGGTCCCGCCGTACATCACCATCACCCGGTCGGACAGGCCGGCGATGACGCCGAGATCGTGGGTGATCATGACGATCGCGGTGTTCAGCTCGCGCTTCAGATCGCGCATCAGGTCGAGGATCTGCGCCTGGACCGTGACGTCGAGCGCGGTGCTCGGCTCGTCGGCGATCAGCAGGTCGGGCTGGCACAGCAGCGCCATGGCGATCATCACCCGCTGGCGCATGCCGCCGGAGAATTCGTGCGGGTACATGGTGATGCGCCGCCGCGCCTCGGGGATGCGCACCAGGTCGAGCATCTCCACCGAACGGTTCATCGCCTCGGTTTCGCTCATGCCCTTGTGCTGGACCAACACCTCGTTGAGTTGGCGGGAGATCTTCAGGTACGGATTCAGCGAGGTCATCGGGTCCTGGAAGATCATCGACATCTTGGCGCCGCGGATACGGTTCAGCCGCTGCGGCGGCAAGCCCAATATGTCCTGGCCGCGATAGCGTACTCGGCCGTTGGCGGCGCCGTTCGAGGCCAGCAACCCCATCACCGACATGAATACCTGGCTCTTGCCCGAGCCGCTCTCGCCGACGACGCCGATGGTCTCGCCCTCGTCGATGGTGAAGCTGACATCGTTGACGGCGCACACCTCGCCATCCGGCACGTCGAACCGGGTGACCAGGTTCTCGACCGCGAGGACCGGGGCGGTGTCGCCGTTGTTGGCGGCGGCGTTGCTGGTGGCGGGAGAATTATCGGGCATCGCCGGCCTACCGGTCTTTCGGGTCGAGCGCATCGCGCAGCCCGTCGCCGATGAAATTGAGACAGAACAGGGTGGTGGCCAGGAAAATCGCCGGGAAGATCAACATCCAGGGCGACGATTCCATGTTGTCGGCGCCGTCCTTGATCAGCACCCCCCAGCTGGTCATCGGTTCCTGCACGCCGAGACCGAGAAAGCTGAGGAAACTCTCGATCAGGATCACCTTGGGCACGGTCAGGGTCATGTAGACGATGACCGGCCCCAGCGTGTTGGGAATGATGTGGCGGCGGATGATCTTCGGCGTGCCGACGCCGCAGGCATGGGCCGCCTCGATGAATTCCTTGCGCTTCAGGCTGAGGGTCTGGCCGCGCACGATGCGGGCCATGTCGAGCCATTCGACGAGGCCCAGCGCGATGAAGATCAGCAGGATGTTCCGGCCGAACACCACCATCAGCATGATCACGAAGAACATGAAGGGCAGCGAGTAGAGGATGTCGACGAAGCGCATCATCAGGCTGTCGACGCGGCCGCCGAAATAGCCGGCGGTGGCGCCGTAGGCAACGCCGATCACCAGGCTGACGAGGGTTGCCAGGATGCCGACCATCAGCGAGATGCGGCCGCCGATCAGCACCCGCGTCAGCAGGTCGCGGCCGTTGCCGTCGGTGCCGAACAGGTGGCCGCCGTTTTCCAGGGTCGGCGCGTGCGAGATGTAGCCCCAATAGACGTCGTCGTAGGCGTGCGGGCTGAACAGCGGTCCGAAGACCGAGAGCAGCGCGATCGCCAGCAAAGTGAACAATCCGGCCATGGCGGCGCGGTTCTGGCGCAGTCGGTAAAGCGCGTCGGCCCAGAGGCTGCGCCCCTTGACGGCTTTTCCGGCGTCAACGTCGATTTCCGGGTGCGTGGCGGTCATGGCGGCATCCTCCCGGCTAGTCGTACCGGACCTTGGGGTCCAGCAGGCCGTAGATCAGATCCACGAGCATGTTGAAGACGATGATCAGGACACCGAAGAAGATCACGGTTCCCATCACCAGCGTGTAGTCGCGATTGAGCGCGCCCAGGACGAAATACCGGCCCATGCCGGGCAGCCCGAAGATCTGCTCGATCACCACCGAACCGGTGATGATGCCGGCGGTCGCCGGGCCGAGATAGGACACGACCGGCAACAACGCCGCCCGCATCGCGTGGCGCATCAGGGTGACCCGCTCGGGCAACCCCTTCGCCCGCGCGGTGCGGATGAAGTTCGAGCGCAGCACCTCGATCATGCTGCCGCGCGTCAGCCGCGCGACATAGGCGACCTGCGGCAGCGCCAGCGCGATGACCGGCAGGATCATGTGGCGCAGATCGCCCCAGCCGCCCACCGGCAAGAGCCCGAGATAGACCCCGAGGACGAGCGTCAACAGCGGCGCCATGACGAAGTTGGGAATGGTGATGCCGGTCATCGCGACCGCCATCACGCCGTAGTCGTAACCGCTGTTCTGGCGTAGCGCTGCGGTGGCGCCGGCACTGACGCCGACGACAATGGCCAGCAGCATGGCCAACCCGCCGAGCCGCAGGCTGACCGGAAAGCCCTGGGCGATCAACTCGTTGACCGAGAAATCCCGGCTCTTGAACGACGGCCCGAAATCGCCCTGCAGTACGTTGCCGAGATAGAGCACGAACTGCACGACCAACGGCTTGTCGAGGTCGTAGCGGGCGGCGATATTGGCTTCGATGGCCGGGGGCAGGGCGCGTTCCTGGTCGAACGGACCGCCGGGCGCCAGGCGCATCATGAAGAATGCGACGGCGACGATGATAAGCAGGGTCGGCAACGCTCCGAGGAGGCGCCGGATGGTGTAGGTCAGCATGGTCCGGCCGATGCCTTTCTTTCCGCGATGCGGAAACCGGCCCTCGTCGCCATTGCGGCGGCGATGCGCCGGCGCCGGGGTGAGGACCCCGCCCGGTCGAGGGCGAGGTCCTGCTATCCCGACTGGTTCGGCGACCGCCTAGCGGGCGACCGACATCCAACGGGTGCGGTGGATGTCCTTGGCGTTATCCACGAACCCGCTGACATGGGTCCCGACCATATTCTTCGACACATAATAGTAGATCGGGATATTGGCGTAGTCGGCCAGGGCGATCGCCTCGGCCTCCTGCATGATCCGCGCGCGGGCCTCCAGATCGGTGGTCAGCGAGGCCTGCTCCATCAGCGAGTCGAACTCGGGCACCGAATAGCGGCCGTAGTTCAGCACGCCGGCATTGGTCTGCAACAGGAACAGGAAGTTCTGCGCATCCGGATAGTCGGCAACCCAGCCGGCCCGGGCGACCTGGAAATCGCCCTGCTCGAGATCGTTGTAGTGCACGGCGACATCGGCGTTGTGCAGGTTGGCATTGACATGGATCTGCTTCCACATGGCGGAGACCGCGACGGCGATCCGCTTGTGGTTCTCGCTGGTGTTGTAGCGCAGCGTCAGGTCCAGCGGGTTGCTCGCCGAATAGCCGGCCGCCTCCATCAGCGACTTGGCCTCGGCCACCCGCTCCGCCTGCGACATCGACAGGAACGGCATCTTGGCGACCTCGTAGCCGGGCAGCGGCGGCACGAAGCTCTCCGCCGGAATCTCGCCGGTCTTCAGCACCTGTTCGGTGATCGCGCCGCGGTCGATCGCCATCGACAGGGCGGCGCGGATCCGCTCATCCTGCATCGCCGGGTCGTTGTGGTTGATCGGGTAGTAGTAGATGCCGAGATAGGGCGAGATCCGCGTCTCGTCCGGCATGTTGGCCTTCAGCCAGTCGATCTGCTCGGACGGGAAATCGGTATTCATGTCGAACTCGCCGGCGCGGAACCGGCGCAACGCCGCGTTGCGGTCCTCGGACGGGTAGAAGACCACCTTGTCGATGGCGACATTGGCGGCGTCATAGAAGGTGTCGCTCTTCACGGTGACGACATGCGTCTGCGACAGCCACTCGCTCAACACATAGGCGCCGTTGGTGACCATGTTGCCGGGCTTCACCCAATCGTCGCCATGCGCCTCGACCTTGTGTTTCGGCACCGGGAACGCCGTGTAGTGGGTCAGCAGCTCGAGGAAGAACGGCGTCGGTGCCGCCAGCGTGATCTCCAGGGTGCCGTCATTGACGGCACGGGCACCGAGATTCTCCATCCCGGTCATGGTGCCGCCGTTCAACGCTTCGGCGTTCTTGATTGGATAGAGGATCGAGGCGTATCTGGCCGCCAGTTCCGGCTCGAGAATCCGCCGCAGGGCGAAGACGAAATCGTCGGCGGTCACCGGCACGCCGTCCGACCATGTGGCGCCATCGCGCAGGTTGAAGGTGTAGGTCAAACCGTCGTCGCTGATCTGCCAGGACGTCGCCGCGCCCGGGATGACCGTCCCGTCGGCCGCCTCGGTCAACAAGCCGAGGAACATGTCGCCGATGATGCGATTTTCCCAGGTGCCGGATGCGTGATGAGGGTCGAGGGTGTCCGGTTCGCCCAGATTGCCGATATGGAGAACCATCTCGGCCTGCGCGGCGACCGCCGGGCCGGCGACCAGCGTCGCGGCCAGGGCGGTGCGCGCAAGCACCGATGTGAGGATGCGCATTGGTTTCATGCCTCCGTGTCGTGTTGTTTTCGTCATGTGTTTGGGTGGCCGGCATGGTCTGCGGGCCGCCATTGCCGGGTACGTTAGTGCCTTGCCCGCACCCCAGCAACGGGAATCACGGTTGACCGGGGGCACCTATCGCCGGTAGCCGCCGGTCGACGAAAATGCACCATAGGAGGAGTCCGAGCAGGACCAGCGCGCCACCCTGGTGCAGGGCGCCGAGCCAGACCGGAACCTGGGCCAGCAGGGTGGCGATGCCGAGCCCGGCCTGTATGCCGGCCATCGCCGCCGCCGCGCCGGCACCGCGCCGCAAGGCTGGCGGTATCTCGGGACGGCGCGCGCGCCACCACAGGGCGATGACCGCCGCCGCCGTGGCGATCGCCAGCCAGCGATGGGTGAATTGAACCAGCGCGGTATTGTCCAGGAAGTTCAGCCATTGCGGCTGCAGGCTCCAGGCCTCCGGCGGCAACAGCGTGCCTCCCATCAGCGGCCAGGTATTGTAGGCGAGGCCGGCGTCGAGCCCGGCGACCATGGCGCCCCACAGGATCGTTGCCGCCAGCAGCGCCAGCGCACCGACCGCGTGGCCGCCCAGGCGGTGCGCCGGCCGGGCCCGGGCATCGGCCGGGAACAGCAGCAACCAGGCCTGCCACAACAGCAGCGCGTAGATCGCGATCGCCAGTCCCAGATGCGCGGCCAGCCGGTAGTGGCTCACCGCCGGCTGGTCGACCAGCCCGCTCAGCACCATGAACCAGCCGAGGCCGCCTTGCAGGGCGCCGAGCAGGAGCAGGCCGAGCAGCCGCGGCAGCAGCGGGCGGGCGATCCGGCCGGTGGCCCAGAACGCGAGGAAGGGCAGGGCGAAGACCAGGCCGATCAGCCGCCCCCACAGCCGGTGGAACCATTCCCAGAAAAAGATCTGCTTGAACGCCGCCAGCTCCATCCCGGCGTTGCGGAGCCGGTACTCGGGCGTTTCCCGATAGAGGTCGAAGACCCGCTGCCACTCGGCGTCCGATAGCGGCGGCAGGGCGCCGCTCAGCGGCCGCCACTCGACGCTCGAAAGACCGGATTCGGTCAGCCGGGTGATGGCGCCGATCACCGCCATGGCGAACACCATCGCCGCGCAGCCCAGCAGCCAAAGGGCGACGGGCCGGTTGGCCCCGGTTCGCGGCGCGGGCTGGGCCGCAGAGGCGGTCTTGGCGGTGGCCGTCACGATCGGGACTCCGGATTGGTCTGCCGCAATAGATGGATCAGGCGCCGGGTTCCGTCAAATCCGGCATCGTCCTCTATATTTAGCGCATAACAGATGTACTATAAGAAAATTTAATCACGACAACTCGTGCTTATTGCTTATATAGAGGTTGCATCTTGTAGAAAGAGCTTCCCGCCGCCGCCGACCAGGGACCAGGCTCATGCCCGACACGCCCCAGACCGCGCCTCCGCTCGCCAAGGCGGAGACCGTCAAGCGCCAGAGCCGCCAGCTTCGCGGCAGCATCGCCGAGACGCTGCGCGACGGCGGCACCGCCATATTCGGCGAGGATGACGCCAACCTGCTGAAGTTCCACGGCATCTATCAGCAATACGACCGCGATACCGCGACCGAGCGCAAGCAGCGCGGCGAGGACAAGGACCACCGCCTCATGGCCCGGTTGCGGGTGCCGGCCGGCAGGCTGACGGCCGCGCAGTATCTGCGCCTCGACGCGCTGGCCGACAGCCTGGGCAACGGCACGCTGCGGGTCACCACGCGCCAGACCTTCCAGTTCCATGGCGTGCTGAAGGGCGATCTGCACACGCTGATCGAGCGCATCAACGCCGAGTTGCTGACCACATTCGCCAGTTGCGGCGACGTGGTGCGCAACGTCACCGCCGGCCCGGCGCCGATCAAGGACGCCGAGCACGCGCTGCTGGATCGGGCGGCCGAGACGCTGTCGTGGCACCTTCTGCCGCGCACCGGCG
>JABDIP010000336.1 GCA_013003675.1 Inquilinus sp. | reverse complement strand
GCCGCCGGTGCTGGCGACGGCGCTGATCCTGAACGCCGCCGCCTCGCCGGTGATGTCGTCGCCGGCCTTCGCCCGGCTGATGGGCCTCAACGCCGAACTGGTGGTGGTGGTGCTGGCGGCGACGACGCTCCTGCTGCCGCTGACCCTGGCGCCGGTGGCGCTGTGGCTGCTGCGCCAGGGGGCGGCGATCGACCCCGCCGACTACGCCCTGCGCACCGGGCTCTATCTGGCGCTGCCGCTGGCCGCCGCCTTCCTGTTCCGCAGGCTGGCGGGCGTGCGCCGGATCGCCGCCCGCGACGCGGAGATCCAGGGGCTGATCGTCGTCGTGCTGCTGGTCTTCGCGGTGGCGGTGATGGACGGCGTCACCGTCCGGCTCGCCGGCGAGTGGCGGTTGATGCTGCTGTTCCTCATCGCCGCCACCGCCCACAATCTCGGCTTCCAGCTCCTGACCGGCTGGGTGTTCCGCCCCCTGGGACGGCATTCCGCGATGAGCCTCGGCCTCGCCGCCGGCTATCGCAACATGGCGCTGGTGGTGGCGGTGACCGGCGGCGTCGCCCCCGATCTGCTGCTCTATCTGGCGGTCGCCCAGGTGCCGATCTACGTGCTGCCGTTCCTGACCCGGCCGCTGATCCGCCGGTTGGCCGCCCAAACGCCGTGACGCTAGTGGTCTGAATCGGGGCCGCCGCCGCCACATATGCCATTGCTTGGCCCAATTTCCCTGGTGAAACTAACGCCCTCGGCTGGCACGGCGGGTCGGCCGAGGGCCACAGCACGCCGCTCCGAGTCCCTGGGGGTACATGTGAGTCGACAGCATCCGGGCCTTCTGCTCGCCGTGGCGGGCCTCGTCCTCGGGCTGTGGACCGCGCCGGCCGCCGCGCAGGACCGCGCCGACTGGCCGGAGACGCTGACCATCGCCACCGAGACCGAGGGCAGTGCCTACGACCTCTATGGCCAAGCGCTGGCCGGCCTGCTCGGCCGCGCCCTGCGGCTCGACGTGACGCTGATGCCGACCGGCGGCTCCTATCAGAACGCCGCCCTGATGCAGACCGGCGATGTCGATCTGGCGCTGATCGCGGTCGGCCCGATGTACGACGCCTGGTCCGGCGAAAGCCCGCTCAGCCCGACCCTGCCGCACGATCTGATGCGCGTGGTGGCGCCCAGCTTCAGCACGACGTTCCAGATGATGGCACTCAACGGCGCGGTGGCGGAATCGCCCGACGGGCTGGCCGGCGCGACGATTGGCGCCGGGCCGGCCGGGGCCGCCGCCGGCATCTATGTGCCGCTCTTCTTCACCACCCTCGGCATCGACGTCGACACCCGCAACGGGCAGGAGGGCGATCTGGCGCAGCAGCTCGAGCACGGGCTGATCGCCGCCCTGGCCCTGGCCGACGGGGTGCCCGGCACCGTCTTTGCCGGGGTGGAGAGCGATGCCGGCGCGCGCCTTTTGTCCTTCTCCGGCGAGCAGCAGGCGGCTCTGCTGGACGCCTTCCCGGCCCTGGTGCCGGCGACGGTTCCGCCGGGCACCTATGCCGGCCAGGAAGATGAGGCGCAGACGGTGGCGATGTGGCATTTCGTCGTCGCCCGCGCCGATCTGCCGGACGATCTGGTCTACACCGTCACCAAGACGATCCTGGAAAACCAGGCGAAGCTGGTCGAGGCCTATGCCGGCGCGACCGGCACCGCCGCCGCCAACATCGCCCAGAACGCGATGGTGCCGCTGCACCCCGGCGCCGGGCGCTACTACGAAGAGGTCGGCCAGGAGATCCCGGAAGAGCTGAAGGCGTGGTGACGGTCGCGGTCCGGGCATCATGCTGACCCGCGGCCGCGACTACGACGAGACCCGCGCCCAATTCCGCTGGCGGCTGCCCGGGCGTTACAACATCGGTATCGACGCGGTCGACCAGCACGCCGACGGCGGCGGCCGGCCGGCGCTGATCCTGGTCGGCGCCGACGGCGCCCCCGAGCGCTATTCCTTCGACGACCTAAAGGCCCGCTCCGACCGGCTCGCCAACGCCTTCGCCGCCCATGCCGAGCCCGGCGCGCGGGTGGCGATCCTGCTGCCGCAATCGCTGGAGGCGGCGCTGGCGCACATCGCCGCCTACAAGGCCGGCATGGTGGCGCTGCCGCTGTTCACCCTGTTCGGCGAGGAGGCGCTGGAATACCGCCTTACCGACAGCGGCGCCGGGATCCTGGTCACCGACCGCGACAACTGGCCCAAGGTGGCGGCGATCCGCGACCGGCTGCCCGGCTTCCGGTTGGTCCTGGTCACCGGCACCGGCGTGCCGCCGACCGGCACCGAAGCCTTCGACACCGTGCTGGCAAAGGCGCGGCCCGGCTTCGCGCCGGTCGCCACCGGGCCGGACGATCCGGCGCTGCTGATCTACACCTCCGGCACGACCGGGCCGCCGAAGGGGGCGCTGCACGCCCATCGCGTGCTGCTCGGCCATCTGCCGGGGGTCGAGTTCCCGCACGATTTCCCGCCGCAGCCGGGCGATCTGTTCTGGACCCCGGCCGACTGGGCCTGGATCGGCGGGCTGCTCGACGTGCTGTTGCCGGCCTGGCACCACGGGCTGCCGGTGCTCGGCCACCGCATGGCGAAGTTCGACCCCGACCGCGCCTACGCCCTGATGGCGGAGCACAAGGTGCGCAACGTCTTCCTGCCGCCGACCGCGCTGAAACTGCTGCGCCAGGCCGGTCAGCGCCGGCACCGGGGTCTGCGCAGCATCGGCAGCGGCGGCGAGACCCTGGGCGCGGAACTGCTCGACTGGGGCCGCGCCACCTTCGGCCTGACCATCCACGAATTCTACGGCCAGACCGAGTGCAATCTGGTGGTCGGCAACAATGCATCGCAGTTCCCGGTGCGCCCCGGCGCCATGGGCCGCGCCATCCCCGGCCACGAGGTGGCGGTGGTCGGCGACCGGGGCGACCGGCTGGCCGCTGGCGAGATCGGCCAGATCGCCGTGCGCCGCCGCACCCCCTGCGGCATCGACGACCCGGTCATGTTCCTCGGCTATTGGAACAACCCGGCCGCCACCGAGGCCAAATTCGTCGCCGGCGCCCCAGGCGATGGAGGCGACTGGCTGCTGACCGGCGATACCGGCCGCCGCGACGACGACGGCACGCTGTGGTTCGTCGGCCGCGACGATGACGTCATCACCTCCGCCGGCTATCGCATCGGCCCGGCCGAGATCGAGGATTGCCTGATGAAGCACCCGGCGGTGGCGCTGGCCGCCGCGATCGGCGTGCCGGACCCGATCCGCACCGAGATCGTCAAGGCCTGCATCGTGTTGCGCACCGGCGAGAGCCCGAACGAGGCGCTGAAGCAGGAGATCCGGGGATTCGTCAAGACCCGCCTCGCCGCCCACGAATACCCGCGCCTGGTCGAGTTCGTCGACGCCCTGCCGATGACCGCCACCGGCAAGATCATCCGCAAGGCACTGCGCGACGCGCCGGCCCCCGGTTGACTGGCGGCCACCCCTGGCGGACCCTGCGGCGTCCGGAATCGCCACCACAGGTTCTCCCATGCCCGTCACGGTCGACTACTATTTCTCCCCGGTTTCCCCCTTTACCTATCTCGGTCATGCCCGTTTCGCTTCGATCGCGGCGAAGCACGGCGCCGCGGTGCGGGTGAAGCCGATGGATCTGGGGCAGATCTTCCCGAACTCCGGCGGGCTGCCGCTGCCGAAGCGGGCGCCGCAACGCCAGGCGTACCGGTTGGTCGAGCTGAAGCGCTGGTCGGCGTTCCTCGACCTGCCGCTGAACCCGCAGCCGAAGCACTTCCCGGTGCCCGACGCCGCGGCCGCGCGGCTGATCGTCGCCGCCGACGCGGCCGGCGCCGATGCCATGGGCCTGACCGGCGCCATCCTGCGTGCGGTCTGGGCCGAGGAGCGCGACGTCTCCGACCCGGCCACCCTGGCCGCCATCGCCGGCGAGCAGGGGCTCGATGCCGCCGCCCTGACGGCCGCCGCCGACGCGCCGGAGATCGAGCAAAGGCGGCAGGCGCTGACGCAGGAGGCGGTCGACCGCCAGGTGTTCGGCGCGCCGACCTACGGGATCGGCGACGAGCTGTTCTGGGGCCAGGACCGCCTGGACTTCGTCGACCGGGCCCTGGCGGCGGTGGGCTGAGCCGTCGGCCGCAGCGATCATGGTTAACCGGACCTTAAGCGGCGGCCGGGTAACAGGGATGAAGGCCGATCGAGCCGGCACCACCGGCCTGCCGCCCAAATCCATTGCGAAGGGCACGACTCCATGAGCGGTTCCACCATCACCCTGCTGGCCATTCTGGCCGTCGTCGTCCTGGTGCTGGCCTATTTCGTCGGCATCTACAACAAGCTCGTCGGGCGGCGGAACGCGTTCAAGAACGGCTTCGCGCAGATCCAGGTGCAGTTGCAGCGCCGCTACGATCTGATCCCCAACCTGGTGGAGACGGCGAAGGGCTACATGAAGCACGAGCGCGAGACGCTGGACGCGGTGATCCAGGCGCGCAACCAGGCGATGTCGGCGATGAAGCAGGTCGAAGCCGCCCCCGGCGACATGGCGGCGACCCAGGCGTTGGTCGGCGCGGAAGGGGTGCTGAGCGGCTCGCTCGGCCGGCTGTTCGCCCTCGCCGAGGCGTATCCGGACCTCAAGGCCAACGAGACGATGATGCAGCTTTCCGAGGAGCTGACCTCGACCGAGAACAAGGTCGCCTTCTCGCGGCAGGCCTATAACGACGCGGTGATGACCTACAACACCGTCCGCGAGAGCTTTCCCGACCTGATCGTCGCCAACAATTTCGGTTTCGCCGAAGCGGCGCTGCTCGAA
>JABDIP010000331.1 GCA_013003675.1 Inquilinus sp. | reverse complement strand
GGGGAGAGGGAAACAAGAGACGCGGTTCTTGTTGATACCCCTCTCCCCTTGCGGGAGAGGGAGGGACCCGTCGCGTCAGCAATGGGAGGGTGAGGGGTCTAACGAAAATGCCCCGAGATCAATACGTCGATTTCGGTTCCTCGTCGTTGATCGTCACCGTGAAGTCGCCGGCCAGGATCTTCGCCTGCACCGCCACGACCCTTGCCTTGGCGTCGGCGGGAATCCGGTCGTCGAATTCGTAATACGGCGCGAGGCTGGCCCCGCCGCGCTGCATCATGGTCCATTCCTTGTAGTCCTCGGCGGCGAAGCTGCCGTCCTTGACGCGGCCGACGGCGTGCGCCACGGCTGCCGTCATGTCCCACAGGGCGGAGGTCACGACGACGTCGGTGCCGTTCTCCTCCTTGTTCATGTCGTTGACGTTGCCGAAGGCGATGATGCCCTTGTCGCGCGCCGCGTCGACCACCCCGGCCCGCTCCGCATAGAGCACGTCGACGCCGGCCTCGATCTGGGCGAAGGCCGCCTCCTTGGCCTTGGGCGGGTCGTACCAGGAGCCGATGAAGGTGACCTTGAACTCGACCTCCGGATTGACCGAGCGGGCGCCCTCGATGAAGGCGTGGAACAGCCGGTTCACCTCGCCGATCGGATAGCCGCCGACCATGCCGATCCGGTTGTTCGTGGTCATCGATCCGGCAAGAATTCCCATGAGATAGCAGGGTTCGTGAATGTAATTGTCGAAGACGGCGAAGTTCGAGCCATGGGGCTGGAAGGGGTCGCCCATCAGGAACGCCACCTCGGGGTACTCGTCGGCCACCTGGCGCGCCTCGCGGCTGATGCCGAAGGCCTCGCCGACGACCAGCTTGACGCCGCTCTCGGCGTACTCGCGCAGGACCCGGATGTAGTCGGTGTTGGCGACCTTCTCGGAGAAGGAATACTCGATCTCGCCGGCTTCCTGCGCCGCGACCAGGGCCTGGTGCAGCCTGGCGTCCCATTTCTGCTGGATCGGCTGGGTGTAGATGCCGGCGACGCGGATGGTCTCCGCCGCCGCCGGGCGAATGCCCAGCAACGAGGCTCCGGCCCCGGCGCCGATCAGCGCCAGCACCGTCCGTCTGGTGAATTCATAGGTCATGGTTTGCCTTCCCTGTCCCGTGTTACGCCTCCCGCGAAAGCGCGGCGGCCGTCGTCACGCGGCCTGACCCCCGGCCGCCACACCATGCCGGCCGGGCCCACACTTTCAGCATCGCGCTCTTGTCACTGTTCTCGCGACGCCACCGGCGAAGTAAATCCCAGCCCCGATGGCCGGGCAAGGCGAAACTCCCCGAATCGGCCGCGGCTGGAGTTCGGGAGAGAGCCGATCAGCGCGACGCACAAAAACCGCTTGCGCCAGAGTTCACTGGCGCAAGCGGCGAGGTCGTGAGAGAGGAACGCGGCCTAGAGATGGAGCTGATAGCTCGCCGGCACGTAGCGATAGCCCTGGCCCTTGCGCTCGACATAGCCGACCGCCGGGAACGGCATGTGGTAGCTGGTGAAGGGGATCCGGTCCGTCGCCAGCAGGTCGAGCAGGGATTTACGGCTGGCGACGGCGCCTTCCTTGTCCATGTCGAATCGCACATGCCAGTCCGGTACCTGCATCGAGACCACATAGTGGTTGCAGAAATCGCCGCCGAGCAGAAGGCGGCGGCCGTCGCTCTCGATATGGAACGCGGTGTGGCCCGGCGTGTGGCCGAAGGCGGAGATGCCGCGGATGCCGGGCACGACCTCGCCCTCGTTGCCGATGAAGGTCATCTTCTCCGCCAGCGGCTTGACGTTGGCCGCGGTCAGGGTGGCGACGCCTTCGGTGGGGCCGCTCATCCGGTCCGGATGGGTCCAGAAATCGTACTCGGTCGACGGCGCGACATAGCGCGCGTTGGCGAACAGCGGCTGGCCGTCCTCCATCAGCCCGCCGATATGGTCGGGGTGGAAGTGGGTCAGCACCACCACATCGACCTGATCCGGCGAGTACCCGGCATTGCCGAGCGCAGCGGCCAGTTTGCCGGCGTTCGGCCGGCGGCGGGCGCCGTTGCCGGTGTCGAACACCACCAGCGCCGAACCGGTGTTGACGACGACCGGCGTGAAGCCGATCTCCTGGCGCGTCTCCGGCAGGAAGTTCTCCCGCGCCAGCGCCTGGACCGCCTCTGCGGTCTGGTTCTCGCCGAAGATCGGGTGCGGGCCGTCGAGTTGGACGGCGCCGTCGAAGATCGTCGTGACCTCGAACTGGCCGAGGCCGACCCGGTAGTGCGACGGCCGCGCCGCGCCCTGCATCGGCGCCTGAGCGCGCGCCGGGCCCGCCGTCAGCGCCGCCCCCGCCAGCGGCAGCGCCGCCGCACCGGCCGCCAATGCAAAGGTATCGCGTCGCGAAATCGACTTCTGTCTGCTCATGCCTTTTCTCCCTGCTGGTCGCTATTGCCGCCGATCGGCTTGGTCTGACCTTGAAGACACCCGATCCGGGTCCTTCATTCCGAACTCCTATCGAATTCTACGCCGAGCGGGGGAAATCGGGTCAGCCGTCACCGGATCAATTTCGCGTCATCGGCGCGGTCGACCCGGATTGACGATCACCGGCCGGCGTGGTCAATGACCGGCATCGTGTCCGATATCGGCGCCCCCTTCGACCTGCTGCCCAATCTTGCCGCTTGGCAGATCGCGGCGCTGGTCGCCGCCTTCCTGGTCGGCGGCATCGTCAAGGGCACGATCGGCTTCGGCCTGCCGCTGGTGACCATCGCGTTGATGGCAAATGTGGTGCCGCCGAAGGAGGCGATCGGCATCAGCGTGCTGCCGACCCTGGCCTCCAACCTGCTCCTGGTGTTGGAGGCGCGGCGGCCGGCGGCGACCATTCGCCGGCATCTGGCCATCCTGCTGCTGCTGCCGGTCGGGGTCGCGGCCGGCGCGCTGTCGATCCGGGCGATCGACGGGCAGGCGCTGATGCTCGGGCTCGGGATCGTCATCATGGTCTTCGTCGCCCTGGATACCGTGCGGATCAGGCTGACGGTGACGGCCGCCCACGAACGGCTCTCCGGCGCCATCGCCGGGTTCGTCGCCGGCTTGTTCGGCGGGCTGACCGGCGTGTTCGCGCCGCCGATGGTGCTCCATCTGCTCGGCCTGAACCTCGACCGGATGGCCTATGTCAGCGCCGTCGGCATCCTGTGGACCGCCGCCGCCGCGTCGATCACCGTCGCCTTCGGTGCCGTCGACCTGCTGACCGTGCCCTTGGCCATCGTCGCCGTCGCACTGATCGTGCCGATGGCCGCCGGCATGGGGATCGGCCGCCTGATCCGGCTCAGGCTGAATCCGGTCTGGTTCCGGCGGGCGATCGCTGCCGGCCTGTTCGCCGCCGCGCTGCGGCTGGTGGTGACCGGCCTCGCCTGATCGGCTTCGATTTCGGCCGTGACCGGCGCCGCCCGTCACCTCGACGACGCCGCTTGCAAAGTGGCGCATTTTCGCCGATCACGGTGCATCGACACCGCCACCGATGAGGCCCGGCGACCCGATGCTTAAAGAGCTGCTAGCCCGGAATGTCGCATGGGCGAAAGAGCGGACCGCCGCCGACGCGGACTATTTCCGCCGTCTTGCCGGCATTCAGAACCCCGAATTCCTGTGGATCGGCTGCGCCGACAGCCGGGTCCCGGCCAACGTCATCACCGGGCTGGAGCCCGGCGAGGTGTTCGTCCACCGCAACGTCGCCAACCTGATCCATCCCGGCGATCTGAACATGTTGTCGGTGCTGCAGTTCGCCGTCGAGGTCCTGCAGGTGCGCCATGTCATCGTCTGCGGGCACTACGGCTGCGGCGGCGTGCTGGCGGCGACCGACAATCGGCGGCACGGGCTGATCGATCATTGGCTCGAACCGATCCGCGACACCGCCCGGGCAAACACCGCCGAGCTCGACTCGATTGCCGATCCGATGGCCCGGACTAATCGTCTCTGCGAACTCTCCGCCGCCGCCCAGGTGAAGCGCGTTGCCGAGACCCCGATCGTTCAGGATGCCTGGGATCGGGACCAGGATCTCACCGTCTACGGGCTCGTCTACAGTCTCCAGGATGGCCTGCTGCGCGACCTGCGGTGCGCGAGAAACAAGCGGGAACCGTCATAGGACATAGAATGGACAGCTTGTCGTGACGAATCCGAAGTTCGGCGAAGTAGAAATTCTCGAATTAGTTTAGTTCGCTATTACCGATTCTTTACCCGCAGCGGCAATACTGCGATGGCCTGCCGAGGGGTAGGCCAGATGTCGGGCCGATCCGGACCTGGTGTCTACCGCACCCATCCCTCGGCTGATTCCGCCAGACTTGGATTGCATCGCGATGAATCGCGATGGTCCGGGAGGAACCGCCGATGTCCACGCCTCTGCAACACATCCTCTGCGTCGAGGACGAGAACGACATCCGTGAAGTGCTCCGGCTGTCCCTGGAGGCGGTGGGCGGCTTCACCGTCGACGTCTGTTCATCCGGACCGGAAGCGCTGCGCAGGGCGCCGGAGCTCGATCCCGATCTGATCCTGCTCGACGTGATGATGCCCGGCATGGATGGCCCGACGACGTTCGGCGAGCTGCGCAAGGTGCCGTCGCTGCGGGAAACGCCGATCATGTTCCTGACTGCCAAGGTGCAGCCCTCCGAGGTATCCCAATACACCTCGCTCGGCGCGATCGGCGTCCTCAGCAAACCCTTCGATCCGATGACCTTGCCGGAGCGGATCCGCGATGCCTGGGGGGAGCACCATGGCTGACGCCGACCGCGATTACGAAGCCGTCTTCGCCGAGCTGAGGGACACCTTTCGGGACCGCCTGCCGGACATGGCGAGGGAGCTCAACACGGCGCTCGAACTCTGCGGCCGTCCGGCGGCCCA
>JABDIP010000454.1 GCA_013003675.1 Inquilinus sp. | reverse complement strand
GCAGCATAGGGCGCGTCGATGGAGGCGCGTGGAGCGCCGCCGCCGCAGGCGGCCGGAAGCAGCAATGCGAGCGCAAGCGCCGGCCATGCCAGTCGCCGCGGCCAGACCGTCACTGTCGCTGGGAAGTTCGACAACGCCCCCGTCCTTCCGGCCGCCGAATTCAGCCCGCAAGGCCGCGGCCGCCTTGACTTTGCCGGTGCAAATGCGGTCGCGATCGTGTATGAAACCGGCCGATTCATCAAGTGCGGGTGAGATCGGCCGGCTCGACGAAGTGCCGGGTCCGTTCCGGACCGCGTTCTAAAGTCTAGGGTGGCGTGGCATGGCAAAGCATAATGCGGTTTCCGATACGAAGGATGCCGCCATGGAAACGAAACTCCCCGACCCGGTCGCGATGGGCAAGGCGATGACCGACATCGCCGAGCGCAGCCAGCGGCTGGTGAACGACTTCCTGGCCCGCCAGTCGCAGGACGGCACGCCGGCCTCGTTCGATCCGCTGAACGTCGGCAATGCCTTTCTGGAGATGACCGCCAAGATGATGGCGGACCCGGCAATGGTCATGCGGGCGCAGATGAGCCTGTGGCAGGACTACATGACCCTTTGGCAGCGGACCACCCAGCGCATGATGGGCCACGACGCGGAGCCGGTGGCGGCGCCCGAGCGCGGCGACAGGCGGTTCCAGGACTCCGCCTGGGACGAGAATGTCCTGTTCGACTACATCAAGCAGTCCTATCTGCTGTCCGCGCGCTGGATGCAGTCGACGGTCAGCGAGGTGAACGACCTCGACGACAAGACCGCCCGCAAGGTCGATTTCTACACGCGGCAATTCGTCGACGCGATGGCGCCGTCGAACTTCGTCGTCACCAATCCCGAAGTGCTGCGCACGACCATGGAATCCGGCGGCGAGAACCTGGTCAAGGGCCTCTCCAACCTGCTCGACGATCTGGAGCGCGGCAAGGGCAAGCTGGCGATCAAGATGACCGACACGACGGCGTTCAAGGTCGGCGAGAACATCGCCACCACGCCGGGCAAGGTGGTCTTCCAGAACGACCTGATGCAGCTCATCCAATACACGCCGACGACCGAGCAGGTGCATACCCGGCCGCTGTTGATCATCCCGCCCTGGATCAACAAGTACTACATTCTCGACCTCAGGCCGAAAAACAGCTTCATCAAATGGGCCGTCGCCCAGGGGCTGACGGTCTTCGTCATGTCCTGGGTCAATCCCGACGAGACGCTGGCCGCCAAGACCTTCGAGGATTACATGTTCGAGGGTCCGCTGGCCGCCCTTGACGCGATCGAGAAGGCGACCGGTGAGACCGAGGTCAACGCCATCGGCTATTGCCTGGGCGGGACGCTGCTCTCCTCGACGCTTGCCTATATGGATACCAAGGGCGACGAGCGCATCAAGAGTGCCACTTTCTTCACCACCATGACCGATTTCTCCGAGGCGGGAGAGCTGTCGGTATTCATCGACGAAGAGCAGCTCGCCGCGCTCGAGGCGCAGATGAGCGAGAAGGGGTATCTCGAAGGCGCCTCCATGGCGACCACCTTCAACATGCTGCGCGCCAACGACCTGATCTGGTCCTTCGTCGTCAACAACTACCTGATGGGCAAGGATCCCTTCCCCTTCGACCTGCTCTATTGGAACAGCGATTCCACGCGGATGCCGGCGGCCATGCACGTCTTCTATCTGCGCAACATGTATCAGGAGAACCGGCTGGTGGAGCCGGGCGGCATCACCCTGGGCGGCGTGCCGATCGACCTTACCAGAGTGAAGGTACCGGCCTTCTTCCTGTCGACGCGGGAAGACCACATCGCGCCGTGGAAGTCGACCTATGCCGCAACGCAGATCTTCAAGGGGCCGATCCACTTCTGCCTCAGCGCCTCCGGCCATATCGCCGGCGTGGTGAACCCGCCGGAATCCAACAAGTACTGCTATTGGACCAACGCCAAGACGCCGAAGAGCTCGGATGCCTGGCTGAAGGCCGCCAAGCAGCATGACGGCTCGTGGTGGCCGGAATGGTACGGATGGGTCGCCAAGCATGGCGGCCCGATGATCCCGGCGCGCGAGCCCGGCAAGAACGGCCTCAAGGTGATCGAGGACGCCCCCGGCGGCTACGTCGCCAGCCGCGCGGACTAAGGCCCGGCCGCCAGATACTCCGCCGCCAGCGCCGCGTAGCGCTCGGCGGAGGTGGCGATATAGACGCTCTCCTCCGGCGTCAGGTCGCGGGTGTGGCGGGCCGGGCGGCCGGTCCAGAGCTGGCCGGCGCCGACGCGCTTGCCCGGCGTGACCAGGGCCCCGGCGGCGACCATGCCGCCGGGCTCGACCACCGCGTCGTCCATGATGACGGCGCCCATGCCGATGAAGCAGCCATCGCCCAGCGTGCAGGCGTGGATCACCGCCATGTGGCCGATGGTGACGCCGTCGCCGATATAGGTGCCCTGCCCGTCGCTGGAGACGTGGATTACGGTGCCGTCCTGGATGTTCGTGCGGGCGCCGATGCGGATCTCGTTGACGTCGCCGCGGATCGTGCAGGCGAACCAGACGCCGCTGCCCGCGCCGATCTCGACATCGCCGATGACCGCCGCGTTCGGCGCCACCCAGACATCGGGCGCGATCTTCGGCAACACGCCGCGATAGGGCAGGATCGCTGCCGCCATCAGGCGGCTTGGCCGGTGGCGGCGAGCTCGGTCGCCTCGTCGACCCCGAGCAGCAGGTTCAGCGTCTGGACCGCCTGGCCGGAGGCGCCCTTGCCGAGATTGTCCAGCACCCCGGCGACCACCGCCTGCCCCGCCGCCTCGTTGTGGAATACGTAGAGCCGCAACTCGTTGCTGCCGTTCAGGTCTTCCGGATCGAGCCGGGACATCGCCGCCGCCTCGGCCAGCGGCGCCACCGTGACGAAGCGCTCGCCGCGATAATGCGCGGCATAGGCGGCGTGCAGATCGGCCGCCGACGGCCGTCCGGACAGCGCCCACAGCGCCAGTGGCACCTGGACCACCATGCCCTGCCGATAGCGCCCGACGCAGGGGGCGAAGACCGGTGGATGGGCGAGGCCGGCCCGGAGCGTGATCTCCGGCAGGTGCTTGTGTTGCAGCGTTAGGGCGTAGAAATAGGCGGCCGATTGGGTATGGTCGGGCGCCGCAGGATCCTCGAAGGCGGCGATCAACGCCTTGCCGCCGCCGGAATAGCCGGACATGCCGTTGATCGAGACCGGATAGTCGGCCGGCAGCAGCCCGGCCTTCACCAGCGGGTGCAAGAGGGCGACGGCGGTGATGGCGTAGCAGCCGGGGTTGGCGATCCGGGTCGCGGCGCGGAGCGTTTCCCGGAATCCCGGTTCGTACTCCGGAAAACCATAGACCCAGCCCGGCGCGGTGCGGTGTGCCGTCGAGGCGTCGATCACCCGGGTGGCCGGATTGTCGATCATCGCCGCCGCCTCGCGTGCCGCGTCGTCGGGCAGGCACAGGATCGCCACATCGGCCGCGTTCAGCGCCCGGCGCCGCGCCGCCGGGTCCTTGCGCTCGGCCTCGCTCAGCCGCAGCAACTCCAGATCGCGCCGGCCGGCCAGCCGCTCGGAAATCTGCAGGCCGGTCGTCCCGGCCTCGCCATCGATGAAGACGGTGGCGGTCATGGTCGCCCTCTTCCTCGTCAGGATTGTTGAGTACCGCGTGTGGCGCTGCATGGGCAAGCACGCCGCAATGCGAGAGGGGCCTGCCGGTTGCCGGCAGGCCCCTTCGAAACGAAGCGATGCCGCCGCGGTCTAGCGCTTGGAGAACTGGAAGCTGCGGCGCGCCTTGGCACGGCCGTACTTCTTGCGCTCGACGGTTCGGCTGTCGCGGGTCAGATAGCCATGCTGCTTCAGCGACCCGTGCAATTCCGGTTCGAATTTCAGCAGGGCCCGGCTGATGCCATGGCGGACCGCGCCGGCCTGGCCGGACAGCCCGCCGCCCTTCACCGTGGCGACGACGTCGAACTGGTTGCGCCGCTCGGTCACGTCGAAGGGCTGGGCGATCACCATCCTCAGGAC
>JABDIP010000449.1 GCA_013003675.1 Inquilinus sp. | reverse complement strand
CAGCCGCGGCCGGCGCCGAGCCCGGTCGCCGCGGTGCCACAACCCGTCGCCGCGCCCGCTGCGCCGGCCGCCGCGCCGGGTGGCGGTTCGGACGCCCTGCTCGCCGCCTTCCTGGCGGGGGCCGGGTTGGAGCCCGGCGATCTGCCGGCGGCCGCCGCGGAAGAAACCATGCGCACCTTGGGCGCCGCGTTCCGCGAGATGGTCCAAGGCCTGCACGAGAACCTGCTGGCGCGCTCCGAGATCAAGAGCGAGTTCCGGTTGGAACGCACTATGATCCGGCCGCAGGAGAACAACCCGCTGAAATTCTCGCCGACCGTCGACGAGGCGCTGCGCGCCCTGCTCAAGGGCGGCACCGGCGCCTATCTGCCGGCGGTGCCGGCGGTGCGCGAGGGGTTCAAGGACATCAAGGCGCACCAGATCGCCGTGATGGCCGGCATGCAGACCGCGCTCACCGCGCTGCTCGGGCGTTTCGACCCGCACCATTTGGAGAAGCGGCTGAAGCGGCAGTCGGTGCTCGACAGCATTCTGCCGGCGGCACGCAAGGCGAAATACTGGGAACTCTACGAGGACATGTACAAGCAGATCGCCGAGGAGGCCGAGGACGATTTCCAGAGCCTCTTCGGCCGGGAATTCGCCGGCGCCTACGAGAGCCAGGTGAAGAAGCTGTAGACGGCCGACGGGCCGCGAACCGGCCGCGCGGCGGGTGCAATCCCGACCGGCGCGGCTAGAATACTCGAGCCGGCGGGAGGCAACCGCGGCCGGCGATCGAAAATGGCCGGGGCAATCGGCCGGACAGTAGACAGAGGATGCGGCAATGGGATTCGGACATTCGGTCATTCGTCTCTTCACCGTTGCGGTGCTGCTGGCGTTGGCGGCCTGCGGCGGCGGGCCATCGCCGACCATGGTGCAACTGACCTTGACGGCGACCCCGGACGTCAACGCGATCCAGAACGTGCCGTCGCCGGTGCTGGTGCGCGTCTATCAGCTCGCGTCGCCGGCGGGGTTCGGCGAGGCGGACTATTTCCAGCTCGACAAGGACGCGGCCGGCGTGCTGGGCGGCAACATGCTGGGCAAGGACGAGTACTTCCTGAGCCCGGGCGGCAGCCAGACGGTGCTGCTGGAAATGGCCCCGGATGCGCGCTTCGTCGGCGTCGTCGCCGCCTATTACGACATCGACAACGCCACCTGGCGCGGCACCGCCCCGGTGGAGCCGGGAAAATCGAACAAGATCACCGCAACGGTCGGCGCCCTGGCCGTTTCGCTCCAGGCCGGCTCATAGGCCGGTAGCGGCGCAACGGGGGCAATCGGATGTCGTGGGACAACAAGGTAGTCTGGTCGGAGGGCATGTTCCTCCGGACCCTGCATTTCCAGCAACAGGCCCGATACGCGGAGAAACTGCTGAATGCCCGGGCCGAGGGGCTGCGGCCCTATGGCTGGGGCCTGTCGGAGTTGCAGATCAACCGCGAATTGCTGGCGACCGGCAAGTTCGCCGTCACCGCCTGTCGCGGCGTCCTGCCGGACGGCACCCCGTTCAGCATTCCGGACGACGTGCCGCATCCGCCGCCGCTGGCGGTCCCGGAGAATACCCGGGACTGCATCGTCTACCTGACCCTGCCGGTGCGCCAGCCCGGCGGCATCGAGGTCGACGCCGCCGACCAGGAAGAGACGGTGGCGCGCTATGCGACCAGCGAGTTCGAGGCGGTGGACACCAATGCCGGGTCGGAGACGGTGGCGCCGGTGCAGGTCGGCAAACTGCGCCTGCGCTATGGCCTGCAGACCGACGAACTCGCCGGCTACGTGACGATCGGGGTGGCACGGATCGTCGAGGTCCGGCCGGACAAGACCATCACCCTCGACGAGAAATTCGTGCCGGCCTGTCTGGACTGTGTCGTCTCCCCCGTCCTGACCGGCTATGTCAACGAACTCCAGGGCCTGTTCCGCCAGCGTGGCGAGGCGTTGGCGGGGCGGGCGTCGGAGGCCGGCAGCCGGGGCGCCGCGGAGATCGCCGATTTCCTCATGCTGCTGCTGGTCAATCGATACGAGCCGCTGATGGTGCATTACGGCGCGGTCGACAATCTGCACCCGGAGACGTTCTACGCCACCGCCGTGCAGATGGCGGGCGAGCTTGCGACCTTCACCTCTAAGTCGCGGCGGCCCGACACCTTCGCCGAGTACCGCCACGACGATCTGCAGGCCACCTTCACGCCGGTCATGGCGTCGATCCGCCAGTCCCTGAGCCAGGTGCTGGAGCAGACGGCGATCGCCATACCGTTGCAGGCCCGCAAATACGGCATCCGCGTCGGCGTCATCGCCGATCGCAGCCTGCTGGCCAACGCCACCTTCGTGCTGGCGGTGCGGGCGGAGATGAAGACCGAGACGGTGCGCCGCAGCTTCCCGAACCAGGTGAAGATCGGACCGGTGGAGCAGATCCGCGAACTGGTCAACGTCGCCCTGCCGGGTATCGCCGTTCGCCCGCTGCCGGTGGCGCCGCGACAAATCCCCTACCACGCCGGGGTGACCTATTTCGAACTCGACCGCAGCAGCAAGTACTGGAAGGGGCTGTCCAGTTCGGGCGGCCTGGCGATCCACCTCGCTGGCGACTTCTCGGCGGTCGAGATGGAGTGCTGGGCGATCAGGGATGCAAGCCGATGAGCCAGGACGATCCATTCGCCGAACCGGATGACGATGCCGACAAGACGGTGATCCGGCCGTCGCCGGGACGCCGCCGGCCCGGAGCGCCAGCCGCGCCGCCTGCGGCGGCGCCGCGTCGTGGCGCCGCCGCCGCGCCGGCCGGCGGTCCGCGCATCGCTTTGGTCGATACCGGCATCAATCGGCTGGTCGCCGCCGCGTCGTCGTTGCTCGGGCTGGCGATCCGCCTGAAGAACAGCGCCACCCACAGCGATGTCGAAGGGCTGCACAGCCGGGTCATCGGCGAGGTCAAGAACTTCGAACAGGC
>JABDIP010000278.1 GCA_013003675.1 Inquilinus sp. | reverse complement strand
ATGCAGAGGATCTTGTCCGGCGCCGTGCCGGCCAGCATCAGCCGCAGCACCCGGTCGGTCAGCACCTTGGTCTTGCCCGTCCCGGCCGAGGCCGACACCCAGGCCGAGACCGCCGGGTCGGAGGCTTGGCGCTGCGCCGTCTCCGGCAGCAGCGGCGGGGTTGTGGTCGCGCTCATGGCGCCTCGCCGCCGCCGGCCGACCATTCGAGCACCCGGGCCAGATGCTCGTAATCGTCGAAGCGGTAGATGAAATCCGGGCGCGGCCGGGCAAGATAGGGCGTATCGGGATCGTCGAACCGGGCGATCAGCCGGCGCAAGCCCGTCTCGGTCTGGCGGATCAGGTCGTCGAGGACGATCCTGACCGGCTTCTCCTCGCCGGCCGGGTCGCCACCGGACAGCCGCCAATGGGCCAGTTCCGCGACCGCGGCGGCGGCCACGCCCTCGAAGCCGGCGGCGGCGGCAATCAGTGCCTCCAACGGCAGTTGCGGGGCATAGCCGGCGGCGATCTGCTTGTCGGTCGGCACGGCGCCGGTCTTGTAGTCGATGATTGCCAGCGTCCCGTCGGCCCGTTTGTCGATGCGGTCGGCGCGGGCAGTCAGAGTGAACTCTCCGGCCGGGCCGTCGAACGAGAGGCGCCCTTTGCATTCGGTGGCGGCCGGCATCGCGACGGCACGTCGTTCCGCCTCATGGCCGACGAACCAGGCGGCGATCCGCTCGAAGCGCGGCCACCAGAACGCGCCCGCCTCCGGATAGGCGGCGAGCGCCGCGAACGCCACCCGGCCCTCGGCCAGCAGCCGGGCGAGCGCGTCGTCGGTCAGCCCGCCGCCATCGGTGGCCACGAAAGCGCTGAGGGCATTGTGGATCACCTCGCCGCGCTCCGCCGCCCCGGGGTCCGCCTCGATCGCCTCCAGCGGCTCCAGGCGCAGGATGTGCCGGGCGTAGATGGCGTAGGGGTTGGTCATCCAGGTCCCGACCCCGGTGACCGAAAGCCGGCGCGGCCGGGCGGCGACCGGCGGTCGCGGCGCCGGCGGCGGGCAGGGGCGCACCGCATCCGGCCGGTCCAGCGCCACCGTCCAGTGCCGCCATGGCGCGCCGTCGCCGTTCAGCGCGGCCATCGCGTCCTCGCCGATCACCGCCGCCAGCCGCGACAGCCAGCGCGACGGCACCGTCGGCGCCCCCTCGACCCGTTCCGACCGGGTCAGCACGACCCGCGGCGCCGCCAGCGCCTGCGTGACATCATGGGCGGCAAGGCCGATCCGCCGCTCCGGCGCCGGCAGACCGAACTGCACGCGCATCGGCCGAGACAGCCAGGGATCGACGGCCGGATCGGCCGGCCAGGTACCCTCGTTAAGCCCGCCGAGGATCAGCAGATCGGCCGATTGCAGGCGCGCCTCCAGCGGCCCCCAGATGGACAGGCGCGGGTGCTCGCCATAGCGGGGCCGCACCACCCGCCCCGCCATCAGCGCCTCGATCAGTCCGGGATAGCGGACCAGGGGCAAGGCGGGGAAATCGGCCGCCGCCTCGGCCAGTTCGGCGGCGAAGCCGGCCGCGGCCTCGCCGTCGTCATGGCGCCAGAGCCGCGCCGCCCCCGGCTCGTCGGCGGTGGCGGCCAGCGCCTCGGCCACCGCCATATGGGCCGCCAGCAGATCGCCGAGCGCCGCCTCGCCTTCCGCCAAACGGGCGAGCGGCGCGAAGCAGGCGGCCAGCCGGCCAACCCACTCGACCAAGGCCGCGCGCTCCGCCGGGCGATCGAAACGCTTCTCGTCCGCCGCCTGCAGCGCGGCGACCAGCCCGGCGGCACCGGACGCCGGTCGGGGGCCGCGCAGCGCTGCCCGCTCCAGGGCGCGAACCCGGGCCCGGAACCCCGCCGCTGCCTCGCCGCCGGCGGCCAGCGGGTGCTTGAGGACCGCCAACAGGGCGAGCGGCGCCAACCCGTCGGCGGCCGCCTGCGCCACCAGCCGCAGAAAGAGCCCGGCCGGCGTGTCGGCCAGCGGACGGCCGCCGCTGTCGTCGACCGCCAGCCCCCAGCGGGCATGGGCCGCGGCGACCCGCCGGGCGAGGCCGCGATCGGGGGTGACCAGGGCGGCGGTGCGGCCCGGCGTCTCCAGCGCCTCGCGCATCAGCAGGGCGATCACCGTCGCCTCCTCGCGCGGCGTCGGGCAGTCGATGCAGGTGATCCCGGTCAGCGCCGCCTCGTCAACCGGGGCCAGACCGCGCCACGCCTCGCTGGTGGCGGCCGGCCGCATGATCTCGCCGACCAGCCGTGCCCGCCCGGGCGGCGACCCGCCGGCCTTCGCGGCCGCCGGCCAGTCGGGCACGGCGCGGTGGTCGACGCCGATCCGTTCCAACAGCCGTTTCATGCCGGCTTGCGGATGGGTCTCGTCGACCGCGTCCCAGCTCTCGCCATCCATCTCGCGATCGAGACCGGGCAGCACCAATGCCCCCACCGGCAGGCGGGCGACGACCTCGAGCAAACCCGCGGTCGCCGGCACCGTGCCGGTCGAGCCGGCGGCGATCACCGGGTCGGCGGGCGGCCGCCGGCGCCACGCCTCGGCGCGGGAGTCGAGGATGCGGTTGCGGCGCTCGGCGGCGTCGATCGCCCCCTCGGCGGCCAGGATCTCAGGCCAGCGCGCGGTGACGATCTCCAGGAAGGCCAGGGTCTGCTGCCAATGCTCGGCGAGTTCGACCGGGACCAGCCCGGCGAGATCGGCGAAGTCGAGCCGCTCGGTGGTCACCTGGTCGATCAACCGGCCGAGTTCGGCGGCCAGCCATGCCGCCTGATCGGGCGTCGCCGGCAGGTCGCGGCGGCCGAGCACCAGCCGGGCGAGCAGGATCCGACGGCGCAATTCCGATATCGCCGACGGCAGGTCGAGCGCGTCGGCCAGACCCGGCAGATCCTCCACTTCCAGTTCCAGCGCCTCCGGGTCGATGTCGCCCAGCGGCGCCATCCGGGGCAGCAGCAGCGCCGGCGGGTCGCCGGGGGCGAGGCGCAGGAACGCCTCGCGCAGGCTGCGGCAGGCGCGCCGGGTCGGCAGCAGGATGGTGACCCGGCCGAGCGCCAGCGGATCGTCCCCGGCCCGCTCGAGGATGCCGACTGCCAGCGCGTCGACGAAGGGCGTGCCGGGCGGGATGGTGTAGAGGGTCGGCCCGGCGCTCATGCTATATCGCTCATGGGGCGGTGCCGGCCAAGGCGGCCTCGGTCTCGGCCACCGCCGCCGGGGTGCCGACATGGAACCAGGCGCCGTCATGGATCAGGCCGAAAAGCCGTCCGGCGACGGCGGCGCGGTCCCACAGCGGCACGACGGAGAACGCGCCGTCCGGCGCGTCGTCGAACAGCCGACGGTGGACCAGTTGCATCCCCGCGTAGAAACAGGGCGCGACCTCTTCACCGGTTCGCCGCCGCAGCCTGCCGTCGGCGGCGCGATGGAAATCCCCGGCGCCGGCCACGCCGACCACCGCCGCCCGCGGAACCAACAGCAACAACGCGTCCATGGCCGTTTCGTCCCAGGCGGCGGCGAGCCGGTCGAGCGCCGGCACCGGCCCGTCGCGCCACAGGGCGTCGGCGTTGACGACGAAAAAGGGCGGGTCGCCGGCGTCGGGCGCCAGATCCGGCAGCGCGTTCGCCACGCCGCCGCCGGTGCCGAGCAGCGCCGGCTCGTGCAGCACGGTGATGCGCTGCCCGGTGCGCCCGGCCAAGTGCGCCGCCAGCCGTTCGGCGAGGTAGTGCGTGTTGACCACCACATGCGCGATGCCGGACGCGGCCAGCCGCCCAAGCGCGTGGTCGATCAGCGGCCGTCCGGCGATCGGGATCAGGGGCTTGGGCAGCGCTTCGGTCAGCGGCATCATCCGCGTGCCGAGCCCGGCGGCCAGCACCATCGCCCGTTCCGGCCTGGTCATGCCGGCCGCCTCATTCGACCAGCGCCGGCAATCGCGCCGCCCAAATGCCATGGCCGGCCAATCGGGCGATCCGGGCATCGACGGCGTCGCCGAATCCCAGCGCGATCTCCAGCCGGTCCGGCGGCAGCAGCGGCCCGAGCCGCCCCGGCCACTCGACGAGCACGATGCCGCCGGCCCGCGCCTCGTCCCAGCCCAGCTCGATCACTTCGTCCGGTCCGGACAGCCGATAGAGGTCGAAATGCCAGATCGTCCCGACCGGCACCTCATAGCTCTGCACCAGGGTGAAGGTCGGGCTCGGCACCTCCAGCTCGGCCCCGGCGGCGGCGCGAATCAGCGCCCGCGCCAGGGTCGTCTTGCCGGCCCCCAGATCGCCCCCCAGCGCCACCACATCGCCGGCCCGGAGCAGCGCGGCCAGCCGCACGGCCAGCGCCTCGGTCGCCGCCTGGTCGGGCAGGGCGAGGGTGACGGCGGCGGGAGGATGCGCTGCGGTATCGGACATGGTCGCGCCGATTGTCGGGGTCCGCTCCGAACGCCGCAAGCACCGGCTGATAGGCCCTGCTTCTCCGGCCCATTCCGGACACAAATCTGCGCATACTCGGCGGCCGGGCCGCAGCCGCCGCCCGCCCCATCGTCCCGAGGACCCGCCGATGCCCGAAACCCCCCAGCAAACCGATGTCGCCATCGTCGGCGCCGGGCCGGTCGGACTGTTCGCGGTATTCGAATGCGGCATGCTGAAGATGCGCTGCCATGTGGTCGACGCGCTGGCCATGCCGGGCGGGCAATGCGCCGCGCTCTATCCGGAGAAGCCGATTTACGACATTCCGGGATATCCGGTGATCGAGGCGGCGGCGCTGATCGAGCGGCTCTCCGAACAGGCGGCGCCGTTCCGGCCGGTCTATCATCTGGACCAGCAGGTCGAGCGGCTGATCGCGCAGGACGACGGTCGCTGGCTGGTCGAGACCTCGGCCGGCACCCGCATCGACGCCCGCGCGGTGATCGTCGCCGCCGGGGTCGGCGCCTTCGGCCCGAACCGGCCGCCGCTCGACGGAATCGAGGGCTATGAGGGCACCGGCGTCCACTACATGGTCGGCCAGCGCGAGGCGTTCCGCGGCAAGCGGGTGGTGATCGCCGGCGGCGGCGACAGCGCGCTCGACTGGTCGATCATCCTCGCCGACATCGCCGACCGGGTGATGGTGGTGCATCGCCGGCCCAAATTCCGCGGCGCGCCGGACAGCGTCGCCAAGCTGCACGCGCTGGCCGAGGCCGGCAAGATCGAGCTGGTGGTGCCCTATCAGCTCTTCGGCTTGGACGGCGACGGACGCCGGCTTTCCGCCGTGATCGTCCGCACCCTGGACGGCGAGGAGCGGCGGCTGGAGGCGGATGTGCTGCTGCCCTTCTTCGGCCTGTCGATGAATCTCGGCCCGATCGCCGATTGGGGCCTGGCGCTCGACCGCAACCACGTCACCATTGACCAGGCGACCAGCGCCACCAGCGTGCCGGGCATCTTCGCCATCGGCGACATCGCCACCTACCCGAACAAGCTGAAGCTGATCCTGTCCGGCTTCGCCGAGGCGGCGACCGCCGCCCACGCGATCTATCCCCTGGTCCACCCGGGCGAGGCGCTGCATTTCGAGTATTCGACGACCAAGGGCCTGCCGGGCGCGGCGTGACCGTCGACACGGCGAGCGATTTCAGATCCCGAATCGGCGGCCCTGCAGGATGATCGCGGCGCCGACCAGGCAAACCGCGGCCCCGACCGTGTCGGAGCGGTCCGGCCGCATGCCCTCGACCAGCCAGAGCCAGGCCAGGGACGCCGCGATATAGACACCGCCATAGGCGGCATAGGCGCGGCCGGCGAAGACCGCGTCGATGCGGGTCAGCAGTAGCGCGAAGACCGTCAGCGACACGATGCCGGGCGCCGCCCACCAGGCGCTCCTGTCGAGCCTCAGCCAGGCCCAGAAGGCGAAACAGCCGGCAATTTCGGCGATCGCCGCGGCAATCGCGAACCCGATCGAAATCATGAGCCCCTCTCCCGTGGCACGCCGGCAGATCAGAGTCCGATCGGTTCACACCGAAGCGGTGGGAACCGTGAATCAGCCTCGATTTCCTGATCTACGCACGCCACCCCTTGTCCTTGCGCAGCCGGCGTTCGGAGAATACCAGGATCTGGCTGACGTTCCGTCCGTCCTCGGAGAACGGCAGCAGGATGGAGTATTCGTCGATCTGCCGGTGATCCCCGGTGGTGAATTCCAGCGGCTCGTAGAGAAACGTGCGGCCGCGCCGCACCGCTTCGTAGGATCTCAGGGCCTCCGTCCGGCTCGGGCCGAAGAAGCCCTCGACCACCGGCCGGCCGGTCGGGTCGTGGCCGCGATTGGCGACCTCGGCGGTGCCGACCACCCGATAGCGATATTGGCCGACGTCCGCCTCGTCGACGCCGACCACGTCGATCAGCAGGATCCCCGGCAGGAGCTTCGGCAGGTCGACCGGGTCGAAATCGCGCCGCGAAGGCATTGCCCGCGTCCCGCGACGGTTGTTCCAATAATGGAAAATCTCGCGAACAAGGGGAGAAGTTTCCTCCAAAAACCCGAGGTCGTCGGCATTTGCGGACATGCAGCGAAAGCGCCCCGTTACTCGCCTCGCACCATAGGCAAGCGTGGAATATTGTCAAAGCGGTGGGCTAGAACCCCTCACCCAACCCTCTGCCCGAGGAGAGGGCTTCAAGCTGCCCTTGTTAGCCCTCTCCTCGGGGATGTATGGACCGGGGACATGGTGGACAGGTGTTCGGGGACATGGTGGAC
>JABDIP010000248.1 GCA_013003675.1 Inquilinus sp. | reverse complement strand
CTCTACACCGCCCGCATGCCGTCCTCCTACAAGGCCGGCGACGGCAAGGTGGTGCGGCTGTTCGAGGACTACGTGCCGGTCGAGCGCGCCTATTACCGCGAGACCGGGCTGTTCCCGATCATGCACGCGGTGGCGATCCGCCGCGAGGTGTACGAGGAGAACCGCTGGGTGGCGCAGACGCTGTTCAAGGCGTTCTGCGAGGCGCAACGGCTGACCTATGAGGACCTCGCCGAAACCGCCGCATTGAAGGCCATGCTGCCGTGGGCGAACGCCCATGTGGAGGAGGCCGTGCGCGAGATGGGGCCGGATTGGTGGCCCTATGGTTTCGAGAAGAACCGCGCCACCCTGGCCACCTTCCTGCGCTACCACCACGAACAGGGCCTGTCGAAACGCCTGCTGGAGCCGGAAGATCTGTTCGCGCCGGAGACGCTGGAGTCGTTCAAGATCTAATTCGACAGCGGGACTGGCGCCGCCGAGACGCGACGCGTTAACGGGTCCGGACTACAATCGTAGCGATGCCATTCCGGTTCGAGCACACCTGCGAATTCACCGAGGAACGCTATGTGTCCTTGGGATCCGAGGATTTCGAGCCGCGTCGCTGGCGCGGCGTCCTGGTCCTTGTCGGTGTCGGCGTCGCCTGCCTGTTCTGGTCCTATTCCTTCCTGCTCGGCCTGCTCATTCTTGCCTTGGCGGCCTTGGCCCGCTGGCCGCACCTGATGTTGCCCCACTCGAGCCGCGAAACCTACCGCTGGTCACCCTATCTCGGCGAACACGCGACCTATGGGCTGAATGCGAAGGAAATTTGGCTTTCCGCCCCGTCGATCGAGATTCGCGTGCCTTGGCCGATGATCTATGTCTGGGAGGAGAAGCGTGGCTGGCTTCGCCTGCATGCTTACAACGCCCCCCAGTTCTGGTTCCCCGTCGGGGGCTCAAGGAAGCCGGCGTTTACGATGAGTTGATGGAGGAGGTGCGCCGCCATGCGTTCCGCAGCGGATCGCCTGAAGCCCGCCAGCGCATGTGGGACCGAAAGAGGGGACGCCGAGTGTCACGGCCGAAAGTCGAGGAAGTAGGAAGCGGATCGCGGTGAGATGGATGCGGCGGACCGCTAGTCCGCACTAGGGTTCTCGTGTGCCGCAACGACACAGAAACCGTTATATCGTTACCGGTGATGCAGATTCGTCCCACCGCCCTCGTTCTTTGGCTTCTTGCCGCCTTTTCGGCTCCGGCGCCGGCCCCTGCCGCCGCCTGCCCGGACACGCCGCAGCGGTTCGAATTTTTCCGGCTGTTCGCGCCGGCGCTGGGGCGGTCGAAGGATATCTGGGTCTATCTGCCGCCGGGCTACGATTGCGTCGATCAGCGCTATCCGGCCTTCTACTTCAACGACGGGCACGATTTGTTCGACTGGAGACCCTTCGCGCCCGATTTCGACGGGGACCTGGCGGCGGAGATCAACCAGCGCGAGGGCTGGTACGGCAGTTGGCGGCTGGGCGAACAGCTCGTGGTGGCCGCCGCCGAGGGGCGCCTGCCGCCGATGATCGCGGTCGGCGTCGCCAGCGACGACGGCCGGCGCAGCGGCGATCTGGTGCCGGTCCCCTGGGGCGGGGCCGGCGAAGCGCGGGGCGTCGATTATGCGATCTTCGTCGCCCGCACCCTGGTGCCGGTCATCGACCGCCGTTTCCGCACCGTCGCCGACCGGCGCTGCCGGGGCATCGGCGGCGCCTCGCTGGGCGGGGTGAGCGCGCTGCAGATCGGCCTCGCCCACGGCAATACGTTCGGCATGGCGCTGGTGCTTTCGCCGGTGGTCGGCGACCCGGCGATCGCCGATTGGCTGACCACGGCCTGGGACTTCCATCCGGTTCGCGACACCCGGTTCCTGGTCGATTTCGACGACGACCGCGTCGGCCGCCGCGACCGCGACTGGTTCGCCGCCATGGTCGGCGCGGCGGGGACCGGGCGGCAGGTGGACCTGACGCAGACGCCCGGCGGCCGGCACTGGATCGACTCCTGGGCGGAACGGGTCGTCCCGGCGCTGGAGCGGCTGGTCGGGGAAAGCTGCCCGGCGCCTCGTTGACGGTTCGCGACGCGAGCCTGTAAGAGAGCCGGGAGGCCGGCGCCGCGATGGCCCTTGCTTCATAGTCTCGGCTGGAAGGACCGCATGGACGCGAAAGTCACCATCCCGGCGCTGCACCAGATGAAGCGCGAAGACACCAAGATCGTCGGCGTCGTCGCCTGGGACTACCAGATGGCGCAGATCGTCGACCGCGCCGGGGTCGACATCGTCTCGGTCGGCGACACCGTCGGCATCAATCTGTGGGGCCAGCCCAATCCGCTGGAGGTGACCCTGGACCAGATGGTCGTGGTCTGCCAGGCGGTGCGGCGCGGCGTGAAGCGCGCGCTGGTCAGTTGCGACTTCCCCTATGGCCCGCTGCAGCAAGGCACCGACAGCGCGGTCGCCGCCGCCATCCGCCTGGTCAAGGAGGCCGGCGCCGACATGGTCAAGCTGGACGGCGCCGCCGATTTCCCCGAGGCGGTCACCGCGATCGCCCGGGCCGGCATCCCGGTCTTCGCCCAGTTCGGCCTGACGCCGCAGACGGCGCTCGCCTATGGCATCGACTACGCCGCCCAGTCGGGCGCCGGCGCTCAGGTGACGGCCGGCATGGCCGAGCGGCTGGTCGAGGAGGCGAAGCGGTTGGAGGCGGCCGGCGCCGCGCTGCTCGAC
>JABDIP010000237.1 GCA_013003675.1 Inquilinus sp. | reverse complement strand
CCCGCGACGGCACCCAGTTCCCGCTGACCGAGAAGGAGATGGAATGGCAGCTCGAATTCTTCGGGACGGGGGACGGCGATTGAACCGCCGGATGTGAGATTTCGGCGGGTTGTCCATTCGGTCAGCCCAGCGGTTCCCAGATTTGACAATCTTGACGGACAATCGCGCGGAGTGTCAGGCTTTTGTTTCCAGATCGATGCCAATCCGGTTGACATAGGACCAGGGATGCGCCTGTGCGACCCACTTCGCCGACCCTGTAGGGCCGTATTCAAACCGGTTCCTAGCCGCGGCGGATCAGGGTGCCGGCGCCGCCGCCGGTGAAGATCTCCAGCAACAGGGCATGCGGCACCCGGCCATCGAGGATTACCGCCGCCTCGACGCCGGCCTCGACCGCCTGGATGCAGGTCTCGACCTTCGGGATCATGCCGCCATGGATGGTGCCGTCGGCGATCAGCGCGCGGGCGTGGGCGGTATCCATCTCCGGGATCAGGACATTGTCCTTGCCGAGCACGCCGACCACGTCGGTCAGCAGAAACAGCCGGGTCGCGCCGACCGCCGGGGCGATGGCGCCGGCCACCGTATCGGCGTTGATGTTGTAGGTGTGTCCTTCGGTGTCGATGCCGATCGGCGCCACCACCGGGATGAAGGCGGTCTGGCGCAGGGAGTCGAGGATATCGGCGTTGATCCTCTCCGGCTCGCCGACGAAGCCGAGATCGAGCACACGCTCGATGTTGCTGTCCGGGTCGCGCTTCTTGCGCTGTAGCCGGCGCGCGGTGACCAGCCCGCCATCCTTGCCGGACAGGCCGACGGCGCGGCCGCCGACCGCCTGGATGGCGCCGACCAGCGCCTTGTTGATCGAACCGGACAGGACCATCTCGACGATGTCGACCGTCTCCCGGTCGGTCTTGCGCAACCCGTCGACGAACTCCGACTGGATCATCAGCCGGTCGAGCATGCGGCCGATCTGCGGGCCGCCGCCGTGCACCACCACCGGGTTGATGCCGACCTGCTTCAACAGCACCACGTCGCCGGCGAATCTGCGGCCGCCCTCCTCGTCGCCCATGGCGTTGCCGCCATACTTGACGACGAAGGTGGCGCCGGAATAGCGCCGCATATAGGGCAACGCCTCGGCGAGGGTGGCCGCCTTGACGATCCATTCCTCGTGACCGGCGTCGGCCTTGGGCTCATCGACCATCGGACAATCCGCATGCTGCTAGATCAAGATCGCTTCAGATCGAATCGATCTGAAGCGATCTTGATCACGTTCAAAGAACTGGAGGCTGATTCACGCATCACACCGTTCCGGTGAGATGCGATCAGGCTCCGGGTAGCGGCGCACTCTAGCACTCTGCAGCGGCAAATCCAGCGGCGCGACGGCCGTTGGTCGTCAGTCGGCCGGCGGCGCAGCGAGTTCGGCCAGCGCGGCCCGCAGCTCGGCGATCCCGCCGCCGTCGCGGGCACTGGTCAGGCGGAGCACCGGGAACGCGGCCGGGTGCGGTTTCAGCGCCGCCTCGATGTCGGCGACCCGGCCGGCCAGTTCGTTGCCACCGACCTTGTCGGTCTTCGTCAGCACGATCTGATAGGGCACCGCCGCCTGGTCGAGCAGGCCCATGATCTCTTCGTCGCCGCTTTTCAGCCCGTGCCGACCGTCGACCAGGACGCAGACGCGGCGCAGCGTGACGCGGCCCTTCAGATAGGCGCGCAGCAGCCGGGTCCAGGATGCCACCAGGCTCTTGGAGACTTTGGCGAAGCCATAGCCGGGCAGGTCGACCAGCGTCAGGCGCCGGCCGAGTTCGAAGAAGATGAGCTGCTGGGTGCGGCCCGGCGTGTTGCTGGTGCGGGCGAGGGTGTTGCGTCCGGTCAGCGCGTTGATCAGGCTCGATTTGCCGACGTTGGAGCGGCCGGCGAAGGCAACCTCCGGCAGGCCGAGCGGCGGCAATTGCGACAGGCTGGCGACGGCGGCGGTGAAGAGGCACTCCTGGGCGAACAGCATGCGGCCCGCCTCCAGCGCCTCCGAACCCGGCTCGGTCATCGGCGTCGCCCCGGACGGTCTCCTAGTTGCGCCGGCGCGAGGAGGGCCGCGACCTGCCCTTGCGGCGCCGGGCGGCCGGATTGCCGGACGGCCGCGGCGGTGGGGGCTTCGGCTCCGGTGTGCCAGGCTCGGCGTCGTCCGCCGAGCCGTCCTCGGTTGCCGTCGTGGCGGCCTCCGGCTCCTCGGCCTTGCCGTTGGCGCTCTTGTGCGGGCCGCCGGCCGGCGCCACGGCATCGCCCGCCTTCACCTGGACCGAGCGCATGATCACCCATTGCTGGGAGATCGACAGCAGATTGTTCCACGCCCAATAGATCACCAGGCCGGCCGGAAACCGCGCCAGCATGACGGTGAAGACGAAGGGGAAGAGGGCGAAGATCTTCGCCTGGATCGGGTCCGGCGGCGGCGGATTCAGCTTCTGCTGCAGGAACATCGTGATCCCCATGATCAGCGGCCAGCCGCCGATCAACAGGAGTTCCGGCGGGGTGAAGGGGATCAGGCCGAACAGGTTGAACAAGGATGTCGGGTCGGGCGCGGAAAGATCCTGGATCCAGCCGAAGAAGGGCGCATGGCGCATCTCGATGGTGACGAACAGCACCTTGTACAGCGCGAAGAAGACCGGGATCTGAACCACGATCGGCAGGCAGCCGGAGGCCGGGTTCACCTTCTCCTTCTTGTAGAGCTGCATCATCTCCTGATTGAGCTGCTGCCGGTCGTCGCCGTGACGTTCCTTCAGCTTCTTCATCTCCGGCGCCAGCGCCTTCATCTTCGCCATCGAGCGATAGGATTTGTTGGCCAGCGGGAACAACAGCAGCTTGATGAAGACCGTCAGGATCAGGATGGCGACACCGAAATTGCCGACGATGCCGTTGACGAAGCTGAGGCCGTGGAAGATCGGCCGGGTCAGGAACGAGAACCAGCCCCAGTCGACCGCCAGAAAGAACTTCTCGATGCCGAGGTTTTCCTCATAGCCCTCGATGACGGTGACTTCCTTCGCCCCGGCGAACAGGTGGCTGGTCCGCTCGAAGCTGTCGCCCGGCGCCAGGGCGACCGCCTCGGTCTGCAGGGTGGTCAGATACCGGTCGTCCCCCTGGGCGGTGCGGTGCGCCAGCTGGGCGGTGAACGGCACGGCCTGATCGGGGACCAGCGCGACCATCCAGTACTTGTCGGTGAAGCCGAGCCAGCCGCCCTGCGACTGCCGCGCCAGGGTGCCCTCATCCTGCAACTCGTCGTAGCTGAATTCGTCCAGCGTGCCGTCGAAAACGCCGTAGGCGCCCTCGTGCAGGATGTAGAAGCCGAGGGTGTCGGGCGTGCCGAAGCGCTGCACCCGCCCATAGGGCGCCAACGTCGCCGGGGTGTCGCCGCGGTTCGCCACCCGTTGCGCGATGGTGAACATGAAATCGCCGTCGACGGCGATCTCGCGCTCGAAGACGAGCCCGGCGGCATTGCTCCAGGTCAAGGTGACCGGGTTGCCGACCGACAGCCGGTCGCCGTCGGCCTCCCACTGGGTGTCCGGCCCCGGGGTCGAGACATTCTCGCCGGCCCAGCCGAAATCGGCGTAGTAGGGCCGCGGCGCGGCGCGCGGCGACAGCAGCACGATTTCCGGGCTGTCGGGGTCGACCGTCCGCCGATAGTCGGCCAGGGTCACGTCGTCGATCCGGCCGCCGACAAGCGACAGCGACCCGTGCAGGCGGGGCGTGTCGATGCGAATGCGCGGCGCGGCGGCCAGCGCGTCGGTCCGCGTGGTCTGCGGGGTGACGATCGCCTCGCCCGGCAGCGGCGCGGTCTCCAGCGTCGGCACGGCGGGGTCGGTGCCGGCGGTCTGCTCGGTCTGTTGCCGGGGCGGCTCCACCGGCGCCGTCGGGAACAGGTATTGGAAGGTGAACAGGATCAGGATCGACAGGGCGATCGCCAGAATGAAATTCTTCTGGTCGGGCATGATGCGGTCCGGCTCCTGGCGTGCGGGTGGGGTCGAAGAAGCGGTTCTAGCCGGGTTCGCCGGCGGTGTCGCGGGGCGGCTGCCCGTCGCGCGCCGGTACCGGGTCCCAGCCGCCGCCGCCCCAGGGGTTGCAGCGCAGAATACGTCGCGCCGCCAGCCAGCCGCCCTTCAGCCCGCCATGCACGGCCAGGGCGTCCAGGGCGTATTCCGAGCAGCTCGGCCGAAAGCGGCAGTGCTGGCCGACCAACCCGGACAGGGTATAGCGATAGACCAGTACCAGGGCTCTCAGGATATGGGCCAGCGGACTCATGAAGGTGGCGGTTCCGGTTGCTCCGTGCGCGGCCGGCCGCCCAATCGGGCGAGGCCACGCTCAAGGTCGGTCTTGAGGTCGCCGAACGGCCGTTCGTTGGTCGAGTGGCGGGCGATCAGCACGACATCGTAGCCAAGCGGACCGGCGACCGGAAGGATTTCCGAGGCGGCGGCACGCAGGCGGCGTTTGGCGCGGTTGCGGGCGACGGCGTTGCCGACCTTGCGGCTGGCGGTGATGCCGTAGCGGATGGTGGCGGGATCGATCCCGGCGGCCTCGTTCGCCGGCCGCTGGCGGGCCTGCAGTACGAGGCCGGGCGCCACCCATTTGCGCCGGGCGGCGGCCACCGCGAGGAATTCCGGGCGCCGCTTCAGCCGGGCCAGCGGGCGGCGCCGGGAGGGATCGGCATCCGGTCGCGCCACGCCAAATCCGGGCCTTAGGCCGACAGCCGCTTGCGCCCTTTGGCGCGGCGATTGGCCAGGATCCGTCGACCGCCGACCGTCGCCAGGCGGGAGCGGAAGCCGTGGCGGCGCTTGCGCACCAGGTTACTCGGCTGATAGGTGCGTTTCACGACACTCTCCGTCAGAATTCTGAAGTTGCACGCGCGGAGCGGGCTTATAGGGTGTGGCTTGGCGCAAGTCAATCATGGCCGGGCCATCGGCGGGCGTCGGCGGCGCCCGCGTCTCGACGGCCACCGCCGATCACGCGCCGTCTCACACCAAGGTTACTGGTGGGTGAGCGGGGCGGTTGCTAGATACCGGGGGCCGGCGGCGCTGGAGAGCGCGGCGCCGGGCGGTGAGACCGGTTGGGGGCAATCGATGATGGAACAACGGGCGGCACCGATGGACGGGCCGACATCGGGCTCAGCGTTGAAGCGCTTCCTGCCACTGGGCGTGCTGATCGCCGGGCTGGTGGCCTTCTTCGCCTTCGGCCTCGACGAGCATGTCAGCGTGGCGGCGCTGAAGGAGAACCGGACGGCGCTGCAGGACTTCGTTGCCGAGAACGCGGTCGTCGCCTCGCTCGTCTTCATGCTGGTGTACATCGTCGCGGTCGCCTTCTCGATCCCCGGCGGCGCGGTGTTGACGATCGCCGGCGGCTTCATGTTCGGGATCGTCTGGGCCTCCGGCCTGGTCGTCATCGGCGCGACAATCGGTGCCACCTGCGTCTTCCTCGCCGCGCGCACGGCGCTTGGCGACGTTCTGCGGCGCAAGGCCGGGCCGTGGGTGGCGAAGCTCGAATCCGGCTTTCAAGAGAACGCCGTCAGCTTCCTCCTGACATTGCGGTTGGTGCCGATCGCGCCGTTCTGGCTGGTCAATCTGGTGCCGGCGTTTTTCGGCGTGCGGCTGGGCACGTTCGTCGTCACGACGCTGGTCGGCATCGTGCCGGGCACCGTGGTGTACGCCAGCGTCGGCAACGGCCTCGGCGCCACCCTCGACCGGAGCGGATCCGGACCTGGGAGCGATCTTCCAGCCGGCGGTGCTGCTGCCGCTGGTCGGTCTGGGGCTGCTGTC
>JABDIP010000224.1 GCA_013003675.1 Inquilinus sp. | reverse complement strand
TCTCCAACCTGTTCCAGGCCCGCGCCATGCTGGCGCAGATGACCGCCGTCGCCCGCTCCACCGAGGTGTTCATCCAGAACCAGGTGGAGGAGACCTACACCTTCCTCGACCTGCTCAAGCTGCTCGGCTTCAAGCAGCTCACTATCAGCGACGGCCACAGCTACGCGCACCAGTACGCGATCGAATAGGGCGGTTGACGGCAGGTCAGGACGATCTTGTCGTCCGCGCCCCTCGCATGGCCGGGGTCGATAGCGTTCACCCGCTTTCCACCACGAACAGCCGCCGCGCCAGGGATTTGAGCGTCTCCACATAGCGCTCCTGCGGCCAGCCGCAGGCCACGGTGAGCTGTTCCCAGTTCCGCACCGACAGCAGTGTCCACAGGATATCGGTGGCCTGATCTGGCGTGTGGTCGGGCGACAGGTTTCCGTCCCGGTCCAGGGCGGCGATCGCCGCCTCGCAGCCTTCGCGCATGTCCCGCATCCGCTGGTCCCAGGCCTGCGCCGCCGCCGCGTCGGTGTCCCGCATGGCGAGCAGCGCTTTGGCGATGCCATAGATCTCCGGAATGTAGCGGCCCCAGGCCTCGATGAAGGCGTCGAGGCGTTCGGTGCCGGACCGCGCGGTGCGGCTCGCCAGCAATCGCGCGTCGGTCCCCTTCAACGCGTCGAGATAGTGGGTCGTCGCGATCAGCAGCTCCGCCCGCGTGGCGAAGTGCAGATAGAGCGCCTGCCGGGTGATGCCGGCCCGCTTGGCGATGTCGGTCATCCGCACGCCCTGGCCCTGGCTCGCCTCCAGCAGGTTGAGGGACGCCTTCAGGATTCGCTCTCTCGTCGTCGGATTTTTGCTTGACATGATGTCAAGTAGCACCTACTTGTCAGGGCGTCAATTGACATGGTGTCAAGTTATGAGGAGCGAGACATGAAGCTGATCATCTTTGGGGCGACGGGGACGGTCGGACGACTTGCGGTCGAGAAGGCGCTTGCCGAAGGCCATCGGGTCACGGCATTCGCGCGCCGCCCGGCGGCGCTGGAGTCGGACCATCCCAATCTCACCCGACTGGCCGGCGACGTGCTCGACCCGGACGCGGTCGACCGGGCGGTTCAGGGCCAGGACGCGGCGATCGTCGCCCTCGGCGCCGGGCGTAAGGGAACCGTCCGCGCCGTCGGTACCCGACATGTCGTCGAAGCGATGGAGCGCCATGGCGTTCGCCGGCTGGTATGCCAAAGCACGCTCGGCGCCGGCGACAGCCGGGCAGCGCTCAATTTCTTTTGGAAGTACATCATGTTCGGGCTGCTGCTGCGGGACGCCTATGCCGATCATCAGGCACAGGAAGCGGTGGTGCGGCAGAGCGCCCTCGACTGGATCATCGTCCGCCCCGCCGCGTTCACCGACGGGCCCGCGACCGGCACCTACAAACACGGTTTTGCGCCGACCGAGAAGGCCCTGGCGCTGAAGATCGCGCGCGCCGATGTCGCCGACTTCCTGCTGCGGCAGCTCACCGACGACACCTATCTGCGCCAGACGCCCGGCCTGTCCTACTGACGGGCAAGGCCGCACATCGTCACCCGCCACGGAGTATCGACATGACACCGATCTGGTTTCTTCTCGCCTGCCAGTTCTCCGTCATCGCCTACGGCTTGGTTTCCGGCGTCTTCCTGACCTTCTCCGACTTCGTCATGCGCTCGCTGGCCGGCGCGAAGACGGCCGCCGGCATCGAGGCCATGCAGGTCATCAACCGCGAGGTCTACCGGTCGGTCTTCATCGTCCTGCTGCTTGGCATGTCGGCATTGTCGCCCTTGCTGATCGGCTACGCCTATCTGCGGCTTTCCGGCCCGGAATCCGCCCTGATCATGGTCGGCGGCGTCCTCTATCTGGCCGGGGTGTTCGCCGTGTCGCTCGTCTTCAACGTGCCGATGAACAAGCGCCTGGACACCGAAGACCACACCAGCGCCGAAGCCGCCGTGTACTGGAACGACACCTATCTGCCCCGCTGGACCCGTTGGAATTCGGTTCGCGCCGTCGCGTCGGCGGGATCGGCGGCTTGCCTCCTGGTCGCCAGCGTCTGGCTGGCCCAGGGGCAGTAGCAACCGGCCTGTCGGACCGGCACGAGCGGGGTTGCGGTCTGTTCCAAGGCCGACCCGGTCCCGGCCGCGAGACGGTCAACACAAAGAAAAGAAGGGAATGACGAAGATGGGAAACTCTATGATTCCGAAGACGATCCTGTTCCTCTCCGGCCTCGTCGCATCGGGAATCGGAGCGGCGATCCTTCTGCTGCCGGTGGAGTTCTATGCGGCGAACGGCATGGAGCTGGGCGGCAGCGTCAGCGCGCTCAACGAGGCGCGGGCGTCCGGCGGCGCGTTGATGGCGAGCGGGGCCTTGATCATGATCGGGGCCTTCGTGGCGCGGCTGTTCTTCACCTCGGCCGTCCTCGCCACGCTGCTGTATCTGGCCTACGGCCTCTCGCGCGTCCTGAGCATGGCGGTCGACGGCATGCCGACGGACGGTCTGTTGCAGGCCACCGTCTTCGAGATTGCCGTCGGCCTGGTCTGTGCCGTCGTCCTGTTCAGGTATCGGGAAAGAGCGTAGCCACCGGTCGCGCCGACCTTCGGGGAAGGGCCTGACGGGCGCTCACCCGGCCGGGGAGAAGAAGATGACGGTGAAATAGCCGGCACAGATCAGCAGGCAGAGTGGCCCATAGACCCTGCGGTCCAGCGTGGCGAATGGCTCGGCCGAGAACTTCGCCCGGAATCGCGGCAGGTACGCCGCAATGCCGCGAATCCAGAACACCATCGCCACGGCGATGCCGCCGAACATGATCAGCGGTCGCGGCAACGGGGGCGCCAGGATTCCGGCGACGAAAAGCGGCAAGACCGCCGCGACGGCCAGCGCCGCTGCAACGAGGAGGGTTGCCTTCGCATCCGGTAGCTTCGTCGCGTTCGGCAGGCCGAGGACGACACTCGCGAGCTGCCGTTCGTCGCGTGCCGGCCAGATGCCGCCCAGGCCCCAATAGAGATGGATCAGCGCGATGATCGACAGGACAGCCGTCAGACCCCGGGCGACGATCTCGGTCATGGCGATTGGGACCTCTGTGTGCCAGAGGCTTCAGCCCCCCGTCACGCTCATGTGCCGCGCCACCGCCGGCTGGTTGTGGCGGCGGTCGATGATGAAGTCGTGGCCCTTGGGCTTGCGGCCGATCGCCTCGGCGATGGCGTCGTCGAGCAAATCGTCGGCCTCGCTGGCGCGGAGCGGCGCGCGCAGATCGGCGTCGTCGTCCTGGCCCAGGCACATATAGAGCTGGCCGGTGCAGGTGATCCGCACCCGGTTGCAGCTTTCGCAGAAATTATGGGTCAGCGGGGTGATGAAGCCGAGCTTACCGCCGGTTTCCTCGACCCGTACATAGCGCGCCGGGCCGCCGGAGGAATAGTCGAGATCGGTCAGCGTCCAGCGCTCGGCCAGCCGCGCCCGCACCATCGACAGCGGCAGATACTGGTCGACCCGCTCCTCGCCGCCGATGTCGCCCATCGGCATGACCTCGATGATGGTCATGTCGTGACCCTCGGCGCCGCACCAGGCGACCATGTCGGACAGTTCGTCGTCGTTGACGCCCTTCAGCGCCAC
>JABDIP010000222.1 GCA_013003675.1 Inquilinus sp. | reverse complement strand
ATTCTGCTGCCACCAGCTCGCCCATCTCGGCGCCGAGCTGACGGGCGAGGTCGCCGCGGTCCGGCATCTCGACCTTGATCACCTCGGCGCCGACCCGGACCTCAACGCGCGCAACATGGGGGTGTCGTTCCTCGCCCAGAACGCCGGCAAGAAGTCGGTCACCCTGGATCTCAAGGCGGCGGCCGGGAAGGATCTGCTGAAACGGCTGGCGCGCGGCGCCGACGTGCTGGTGGAGAACTTCCGGCCCGGGGTGATGGACCGGCTCGGCCTCGGCTATCCGGTGCTCCGGGCGGAGAACCCGCGCCTGATCTATTGCGCCATCTCCGGCTTCGGTCAGGACGGGCCGATGCGCGACCTGCCCGCCTACGACCAGATCGTCCAGGGCGTGGCCGGCGTGATGGCGATCACCGGCGCGCCGGATACCGCCCCCTACCGGGTCGGCTATCCGGTCTGCGACACCATCGGCGGGCTGACCGCGGCGATGGCGGTCGCCGCGGCGCTGGCCGGCCGCGACCGCGCCGGCGGCACCCTCATCGACGTGTCGATGCTGGAGGCGACGCTGGCGACCATGGGCTGGGTCGTCTCCAACTGGCTGATCGCCGGCGCCCGCCCGCGGCCGCACGGCAACGAGAACGTCACCGCCGCCCCCTCGGGCACCTTCGACACCGCCGATGGTCCGCTCAACATCGCCGCCAACAAGCAGGAGCAATGGCAGGCGCTGTGCCGCCATCTCGGCCGCGACGACCTGCTCGCCGATCCCGCCTATCGCACCCGCGAGGACCGCAAGGCCAACCGCCTGGCGCTGAAGGTGGCGCTAGAGGCATCCCTCCGTTCGAAGGGCGCCAGGGAATGGGCGGGCGAGCTCAACGCGCTCGGCGTCCCGGCCGGGCCGGTGCTGACCCTGCCGGATGCGCTGGCCCAGTCGCAGATCGCCGATCGCGGCATGATCGCGACTTTCGAGGACGTGCCCGGCGCCGGCCGCGACATCCGGGTCGCGCGCACCGGTCTCAAGCTCGACGGCCGGGCGCCGGCGGTCGACACGCCGCCGCCCCGGCTCGGCCAGCACAATGTGGAGATCTACGGCGCCCTCGGCCTGACGGCCGGCGAGATCGCCGCGCTGGAAAAGGATGGGGTGGTATGACCGACGGCAAGGGTGCGGAAGAAATCGCCGATTGGTGGCGCACCGCGATCATCGATATGGAACCGGGCCGCATCGCCATTCGCGGCCGGCCGATCGAGGAGCTGATCGGCAATCTCGGCTTCGTCGAGATGATCTGGCTCACGGTCATGGGCCGGGTGCCGGCAGCCGGAGAGGCGCGGCTGCTGGAGGCGGCGCTGGTCGCCGCCGTCGACCACGGGCCGCAGGCGCCGTCGATCGCCGCCGCCCGCATGGCGGTCACCTGCGGCGTCGGCCTCAACAACGCGATGGCCAGCGCAGTCAACATGCTGGGCGACGTGCATGGCGGGGCCGGCGAGCAGGCGGTCGCGCTCTATTCGGACATCGCCGCGCGGTCCGCGGAAGGCGGTGGGTTGGAAGCCGCGACGGTGTCGGCCCTGACCGAGTGGCGCGCGACCCACGGCCGCTTCGTTCCCGGCTTCGGCCACCGCTTCCACAAACCGACCGACCCGCGCGCCCCGCGCCTGCTCGCCTTGGTCGACGAAGCGGCGGTGGCCGGTGCCGTGTCGGGCCGCTTCGCCGCCATCGGCCGCGCGGTGGAGGCGGCGCTCGCCGCCGAGAAGGGCCGGCCGGTGCCGATGAACATCGACGGTGCCACTGCGGTCATCTTCGCCGAACTCGGCTGCCCGCCGCCGCTGGCCCGCGGCCTGTTCTGCCTGTCGCGCTCGGTCGGCATCCTCGCCCATGCCTGGGAGCAGATGCAGCAGGGCGGCCGCAACAAGGGCCCGACCCCGCCGGCCTATCGCTGGACCTACGACGGCCCGGGCGTCTGACGCCGCCGGCCACTCGTTGTTGGAATTCCGGGAGGAATCTGGAGCGGGCGATGAGATTCGAACTCACGACCCCAACCTTGGCAAGGTTGTGCTCTACCCCTGAGCTACGCCCGCTTCTAGCGCTTGGGAACAGGTGGCCACGGGGTGGCGGCCGGTCAAGCGGGCGGATAATACGCAACGCCGTCCGCTTTGCAAGCCCGATCGGGCGACGGTCCCCGCCCGCCCCGCCGCGCTTGAGTACCGGGCCGCGCCGCGCCTATAACAGCGGCCCCATGGAAGAGACACACGCCTCCCCGGACGATTTGTTCGCCCGCCTCGCCGAACTCGACATCGCCGTCGAGACCCACGACCACGAGCCGGTCTACACGGTCGAGGAGTCGCGGCACCTGCACGAGACCATCGCCGGCGGCCATTGCAAGAGCCTGTTCCTGCGCACCAAGAAGGGCGAGGCCTGGCTGGTGGTGTGCGAGGAGGACACGCCGGTCGACCTGAAGGCGCTGGGCCAGCGCCTCGGCGCCGGACGGTTTTCCTTCGGCTCGCCGGAGCGGCTGATGGAGCGGCTGGGGGTGGTTCCGGGCTCGGTGACGCCCTTCGCCCTGCTCAACGATCACGACGCCGTCGTCAACGTTGTGCTGGATCAACGCATGATGCGGCATGAACGGTTGAACTATCATCCGCTGGTCAACCATCGCACGACGACCATCGCCCGCGACGATCTGGTCCGCTTCATCGAGGCGTGCGGCCATCGCCCGCGGATCCTGTCGCTCGACGCCGACGAGTGAGGGGCGGCGATTGAGGGGGCATTCCGGGTCGCGCTTGCGCAATGTGCGCGCCGGTCCATCTAACTGGCAAACGCTTGGAAGGGTACCATGGAGCCGATCTTGAAGGCCGCCGGACCGGTTCCGGCCGATCTGGTCAAGGACACCGACACCGCCGGGTTCGCCGCCGATGTCATCGAAGCCTCGATGGAGGCGCCGGTGATCGTCGATTTCTGGGCGCCCTGGTGCGGCCCGTGCAAGACCCTTGGCCCGATGCTGGAAAAGGCGGTGCGCGCCGCCCGTGGCAAGGTCCGCATGGTCAAGCTGAACATCGACGAGAACCAGCAACTCGCGACGCAGATGCGCATCCAGTCGATTCCGGCGGTCTATGCGTTCTTCCAGGGCCGGCCGGTCGACGGCTTCACCGGCGCCGTGCCGGAGAGCCAGCTCAAGAGCTTCGTCGACAAGTTGGTCGGTCTGGCCGGCGGCCCGGACGCGGCGCTGGCGGAGGCGCTGGAGCACGCCAAGCAGGCCCTCGAGGCGGAGGATTTCCACGGCGCCGCGGCGATCTACAACCAAGTGCTCCAGCACGATCCGGAAAACGCCGCGGCCTATGCCGGCCTCGCCCGCAGCCTGATCGGCGTCGGCGAGGCGTCGCAGGCGCGCCAGGTGCTCGACAGCATCGATCCGGCGGTCGCCGGTAAGCCGGAGATCGTCGCCGTGCGCCGCACGCTGGAGCTGGCCGAGCAGACCGCCGGCGCGGCCGGCCAGATCCCGGCGCTGATGGAGAAGCTGGCGGCCGACCAAAACGATCACCAGGCCCGTTTCGACCTCGCCATGGCACTCTATGGCGACGGCAAGCGCGAGGCGGCAGTCGACGAGTTGATCGAGATCGTCCGGCGCGATCGCGAGTGGAACGAGCAGGCGGCGCGCAAGCAGCTGGTCACCTTCTTCGAGGCGTTCGGCCCGACCGATCCGCTCACCGCGCAGGGCCGGCGACGATTGTCGGCGATCCTGTTTTCCTGACGCACGCGGCCTAGATAAGGGATCATGTCGTTCGGTCCGTTCATCCCCGCCTTCGAGCAGCTGCCGGGTTCGCTGCCGGTCTTCCCCCTGACCGGAGTGCTGCTGCTGCCGCGCGGGCATTTGCCGCTCAACATCTTCGAGCCGCGCTATATCGCCATGATCGATGCGGCGCTGGCGACCGACCGGCTGGTCGGCATGGTCCAGCCCTGCGACCCGGAGGGCGGCGAGTCGCCGGCCGGTCAGCCGGCGCTCTATCGCACCGCCTGCGCCGGCCGGATCACCTCGTTCGACGAGACCGAGGACGGCCGCTACCTGATTACGCTGACCGGCATCTGCCGCTTCCACATTCTCGGTGACACCTTGGCCAATGCCGGTTATCGGCGGGCCGAGGCGGATTGGTCGGCCTTCGCCGACGACTACCGGGAGCAGCCGCTCCGGTTCGACCGCCAAAGGCTGACCACGGCGCTCGACGCCTTCTTCCGTCAGCACGGCATCTCCGCCGATTGGGATGCCCTCGAGGAAACGCCCGACGAACGGCTGGTCACCTCGCTGTCGATGATCTGCCCCTTCGAGCCGACCGAGAAGCAGGCGCTGCTGGAGGCGCCGACCCTGGCGGCGCGGGCGGAGATGATGGTCAGCCTGGTCGAGATGGCGGTATTCTCCTGCGACGACGGCCAGAAGCGCGCACGCCACTGACGGCGCGGGCGCCGGCAAAAAGAACGGGACTGAGGGCATGAGCGACACCAAGCCGGCCGCGACGGTCGATCCGAAATTGTTGGAGATCCTGGTCTGCCCGCTGACCAAGAGCCCCTTGCGCTATGATGCGGCGGCGCAGGAACTGATCAGCGACCAGGCCCGCCTCGCCTATCCGATCCGCGACGGCATCCCGATCATGCTGGTCGACGAGGCGCGGCCGCTCGACGCCGACGCCCAGCGCTAGGGGCGCCCGGGCATGGAGACCGCAGCGGCGACGCCCTGGCCCATCGAGATTCGCCTGAAATCGGCGGAGAAACGGCTGGAGATCGATTTCGACGATGGCATCGCCCTGGGCTATCCGGCCGAATTGCTGCGGGTCGAGAGCCCGTCGGCCGAGGTCCAGGGGCATGGCCCCTCGCAGAAGCAGACGGTGGCCGGCAAGCGCGATGTCGGCATCGTGCGGCTGGAGCCGGTCGGCAACTACGCGGTGCGAATCGTCTTCGACGACGGCCACAGCACCGGGCTGTTTTCCTGGCCCTATCTCTACGATCTCGGCCGCCGCCAGGAGGAAATCTGGCAGGCCTATCTGAAAGCCCTGGCCGAGCACGGGCTCAGCCGCGAGCCGCGGGGCTAGAACGATGGCCGGCGCCGGCCCCGACCCGCGTCCGGTGATCGACTGGCTGATCCGCCAGGCGCTGCTGGCGACGTCGACCGACAGCCTGCTGCCGGGCTGCGCCGAGCGGGTCGCCGCGATGGGCATCCCGGTGGTCCGGGCGCACCTTTCCGCCACCACCCTGCACCCGCAATTCGAGGCCGTCAGCCTGAGCTGGCTGCGCGATGCCGGGGTGGAAACGGTGGCGCATGAGCACGGCACGTCCGACGAGGCTCCGTGGCAGCGCAGCCCGTTGCGCCAGATCGCCATCGGCGAAACGGACGAGGTTCGGCTCTCCCTCGCCGGCTCCGACGTTGATGTCGAGCGCTATCCGATCCTGGCCGATTTCGTCGCCCTCGGTGGCACCGACTACATCGCCCTCGGCACCGCCTTCGGCATCGACGGGAAACCACCCAGCTCGGCGCGAACCGGCGTGCTCTCCTCCTGGGTCACCGACCGGCCGGGCGGTTTCACCGGCGCCGACATCGCCGCCCTCCGGTCCATCCAGCCGGCCATTAGCGCGGCGGCCCGGGTCGCCCTCAACCTGGAGATCGCGCGGACGGTGATGGCGACCTATCTCGGCCCCGATGCGGGGTCGCGGGTGCTGCAGGGCGAGATCCGTCGCGGCGACGTCCAGGTGATCGACGCCGCCATCCTGTTCGCCGATCTGCGCGGCTTCACGGCGCTCTCCGACAGCGCCAACCGCGCCGAGCTGGCCTCGACGCTGAACGCCTATCTGCAGGCGATGGCCGAACCGGTCGCCGGGCATGGCGGGCAGGTGCTGAAATTCCTCGGCGACGGCATGCTCGCCAGTTTCGCCCTCGACGGCCAGGCGCCGGCGCCGGTCTGCGCCCGCGCCTTGGCCGCCGCGCGGCAGGCGCTGGCCGACACTTCCGCGCTCAACGCCGAGCGGGCCAAGGCGGGCGAGCCGGTGATGAGCCTCGACATCGCCCTGCATCTGGGCGACGTGCTCTACGGCAATGTCGGATCGTCGAGCCGGCTCGACTTCACGGTGATCGGCCCGGCGGTCAACGCCGCCAGTCGGATCGAGGCGCTGTGCGGCGAGCTCGATTGCCCGCTGCTGATCTCCGGCGCCTTCGCCGCCGCCGCCGGCCCGGATGCCGGCCTCCGCCCCCTCGGTCGCCACCCCTTGCGCGGCATCCGCCAGCCGCAGGAGCTGTTCACCGCCGATCTCGCCGGATAAGGAGCGCGTCGGCCGACCGAGCGTATCCGAACCGCCGCGACCGCGCTCCGCTACCCCGCGATGACGCCGCTTTCGGCCACCCCGTCGAGCACGAATTGGCAGGCGAGGGCGCTCAGCAGGACGCCGAGCACCCGGTTCAGCACGTTGATGCCGGTCACCCCGAACAGCCGGCTCACCGCCGACGCGAACAGCAGCACCAGCAGCGTCGCCAGCAGCACCGCCACCAGCACGCCCAGCACCACCGCCTGGTGTCTCAGGTCACCCTCGGCCTTTCCCATCAGCAGCAGGGTCGAGGTGATGGCGCCGGGGCCGGCGATCAACGGGATCGCCAGCGGGAACACCGAGATGTCGTCGCGGTGCCCGGCCTCGGCGGATTCCGGCTCGGTCACCGTGCGGATGCCGGACGGCCGGGCGAACACCATGTCGATCGCCAGCAACAGCAACAGGATGCCGCCAGCGATCCTCAGCGCCGCGAAACTGATGCCCAGCAGGCCCATCAGCAACTCGCCGCCGACCGCGAAGACCAGCAGGATCGCGGTGGCGATCGCCGCGCCCTTGACCGCCATGTGGCGGCGATGCGGCCCGTCGGCGGAGCGGGTCAGCCCGGCGAACATGGCGCCGACGCCGATCGGGTCGATGGTGACCGCGAAGGCGATCGCCGCGGTGACCGCCAGCTCGATCACGGCAGGCCGTCCTTCACCAGCTCCGGCAACTGGCGGATATGCTCCAGGGTCGGGAATGTCGCCGCCGGGTCGGGCTCGACATGCTCGTGCGCCCAGGTGATCTCATAGGGGATGTGTACCGCCCGGCCGCCGGCCTCCAGCACCGGCAGGATGTCCGACTTGACCGAATTGCCGACCATCAGGAAGCCGCCCGGGTCGATCTCGTGGATCTCGAGGATGCGGCGATAGGTATCGGGGTCCTTCTCCGAGACGATCTCGACCTTCCACAGCAGATCTGCGAGGCCGGAGCGGGCCAGCTTGCTCTCCTGGTCGAACAGGTCGCCCTTGGTGATCACCATCGCCCGGCGGTCGCGCGCCGCCCATTCGACCGTCTCGCGCACCCCGTCGAGCAGTTCGACCGGATGCTCCAGCATATCCTTGCCGGCCTCGATCATGGTGTGGATGTCGGTGGCCGACACGCGGCCCCGGGTCAGCTCGATGGCGCTTTCGATCATCGACAGGGTGAAGCCCTTGATGCCATAGCCGAACAGCCGCAGATTGCGGGTCTCGGTGGCCAACAGGGCGGCATCGATCTCCGCCTGCGGAGCATAGGCGCACAAGAGGTCGCGGAATTTCTCCTGGGTCAGGGAGAAGACCGTCTCGTTGTGCCAGAGGGTATCGTCGCCGTCGAAGGCGATCACATCGACCAAGATCGGGGGCTCCGGAAGCGTCGAATCGCCGCCACCATACCGGCTCCGCCATCGAATACCATCCGCCCTATGCGTCCGGCACAGCCCCGGCGCTATCCTGCCTCGAGGCCAGTCGGCGAAGGGATCCGGCATGACAATTGATTTCGGCCGAACGGCAAAAGACTACCGGCGGCATCGGGCCGGCTTTCCCGATCGTTTCTTCGACCGGCTGATGACTGAAGGAATCGTCAGCGCCGGCGACCGGCTGGTCGACCTCGGTACAGGCACCGGCACCGTGGCGCGTGGATTTGCTCTGCGCGGCTGTGCGGCGATCGGTGTCGATCCATCGACCGCGCTACAGGCGGAGGCGAAACGGCTCGATCAGGAAGCCGGCGCGACTGTCCGCTATGTCACGGCGTCGGCGGAGGCGACCACGTTGCCGGCCCGGTCGGCGGAGGTGGTGACCGCCGGCCAATGCTGGCATTGGTTCGATGGCGCACGCGCCGCCGCCGAGGCGCGGCGCGTCATGGTACCGGGCGGTCGGCTGGTGATCGGGCATTTTGACTGGCTGCCGCTGCCGGGAAATGTGGTCGAGGCGACCGAGCGACTGATTCTGAAGCATAATCCCGGCTGGGCGTTCGCCGGCGGCAACGGTTTCCATCCGGAATGGGCCCTCGATGTCGACTTTGCCGGATTCGGCGATATCGAGACCTTTTCATTCGACCTGACCGTGCCCTATCGGCACGAGGATTGGCGCGGGCGGATTCGGGCCAGCGCCGGCGTCGCGGCATCGCTGGCGCCCGACGCCGTCGCCGCGTTCGATGCCGAGCACGCCACGCTCCTGGCAACCGATTTCTCGGATGAGCCGCTCGACGTGCCGCATCGGGTCTGGGTATTGACCGCCAGGGCACCCTGACCGCTCCAATGCCGCTCGTGTCTGTTGCGCGCGGCGGGCCGGCGAGTACCCTGTACGCCGGAACGAGCCGCATTTCCGTGGGAGAACCGCCCGATGTCCAAGCCCCTCTGGCAACCCTCGCCGGAGCGTATCGCCGGCGCGCAGATGACCGCCTTCAAGGACCGGGTCGCCGCGGCGCATGGCCTCGAACTGCCCGACTACGCGGCGCTGCACACCTGGTCGGTCGCCGAGCCGGAGGCGTTCTGGACCGCGCTGTGGGATTTCGGCGGGGTGATCGCCGAGACCCGCGGCGACCGGGTGCTGGTCGACGGCGACAAGATGCCGGGCGCCCGTTTTTTCCCCGATGCCCGGCTGAACTTCGCCGAGAACCTGCTGCGCCGCCGCGACGACGCCCCGGCGATCGTCTTCCGAGGCGAGGAGCAGGTGCGCCGCAGCCTCAGCTTCGCCGAACTCCACGACCGGGTCTCGCGCACCACCCAGGCGCTGAAGGCGGAAGGGGTCGGCCCCGGCGACAGGGTCGCCGGCTATCTGCCGAACCTGCCGGAGGCGGTGATCGCCATGCTGGCGACCGCGGCGCTGGGGGCGATCTGGTCGTCCGCCTCGCCGGATTTCGGCGTCCAGGGCGTGCTCGACCGCTTCGGCCAGATCGAGCCCAAGGTGCTGGTCACCGCCGATGGCTATTTCTATGGCGGCAAGCGCTTCGGCTGTCTCGCCAAGGCGCGCGAGGTCCTGGCCGGACTGCCCAGCGTGCGTCGCGCCGTGGTGGTGCCGTATGCCGGCGACGAGCTCGGTCCCGACGACCTGGCCAACGGGATCGGTTTCGAGGACTTCCTCGCCGGCCGGCCGGGGGGTGAAATCGCCTTCCACCGCCACGATTTCAACGCGCCGCTTTACATCCTGTTCTCCAGCGGCACCACGGGGGTGCCGAAATGCATCACCCACGGCGCCGGCGGCACCCTGTTGCAGCATCTGAAGGAACACCGGCTGCATTGCGACATCCGCCGCGACGACCGGGTGTTCTACTTCACCACCCTGGGCTGGATGATGTGGAACTGGCTGGTCACCGCGCTGGCCTCCGAGGCGACGCTGCTGCTCTATGACGGCTCGCCCTTCCACCCGGACGGCAACGCCCTGTTCGACTACGCCGACGAGGCCGGGA
>JABDIP010000196.1 GCA_013003675.1 Inquilinus sp. | reverse complement strand
GACAGTCTCGGCTGGTTTTGTTGTAGCAATCATATCGAAAAGCGGCGAGGTCCATGCAATATGTTTGGTTAATGGTCGGGGAAACTGCTTGCGCAAAGATTAATGCCCAAGAGAACCGCACATGAATGATCGGGCGATTGCAGCGCCCGATTGAAAATAGTGAGATGTCGGGGTACCGGTACGGAGCACGGGGATGGAGCGATATCAGTTTCTCGGCCTGAGTCAGGCCGGTTTTCACAAGGTCTCCTATACGTCGTTCCAGGGTACGGGGGCCGGTGCGGGCAGTTTGCCGACCCTGATCTGTGCGCACGGGCTGACCCGCAACGGCCGCGACTTCGATACCCTGGCCGAGGCGCTGAAGGGCGACCGGCAGGTCGTCTGTCCCGACATTGTCGGCCGCGGCAAGAGCGACTGGCTGCCCGACCCGGCGCTTTACGGCTATCCGCAGTATCTGGCCGACATGACCGCCCTGATCGCCCGCCTCGACGTGCCGGCGGTGGACTGGGTCGGCACCTCGATGGGGGCGTTGATCGGCATGATGCTGGCGGCCCAGCCGCAAAGCCCGATCCGCCGGCTGGTCATGAACGATGCGGGTCCGCTGATCCCGGCCGCCGCGTTGCAGCGCATCGCCGACTATGTCGGGGCCGACCCGACCTTCCTGGCCCCGGACGCCCTGGAGATCTACCTGCGCCATATCCACGCACCGTTCGGCTCGCTGACCGACCAGCAATGGGCGCATCTGACGGAACACTCGGCCCGGCGCCGCGACGACGGCATGATCGGCCTCGCCTACGATGCCGGGATCGGCCAGGCCTTCGCCGGCGAGATCACCGATGTCGATCTGTGGCCGGTCTGGGACCGCGTGAATTGCCCGGTGCTGGTCCTGCGCGGCGCCGAATCCGATCTGCTGACCCCGGAGATCGCCGGGCAGATGCAGACGCGGGGGCCGAAGACGCTGGTTGTCGAGATGCCCGGTTGCGGCCACGCGCCGGCGCTGATGGCGGACGATCAGATCGCCGTCGTTCGCGAGTGGCTTGATGCCTGACGGTGACGCCCAGGACCTGGCGGCGATCGAATTGCCTGATTTCCGGGCTCGAGCGCCGTGGTTCGGCGGCGACCTGCAGACCGTGCGCAATACTCTGCTGTCGACGGCCGGACGGCTTCCGGCTCTGTCGCCCGGCGGCCGGTTGTCGCTGCCGATGAACGACGGGACCGGAGACCGGCTCGCGGCCGCCTTCCACCGCCCAACCGCGCCCAGCGGGAAACCGTTGGCGATCCTCATCCATGGGCTGACCGGCTGCGAGGACAGCACCTACATGCTGGCCTCGGCCCGGCATCTGCTGACGCTGGGCCATCCGGTGCTGCGCCTCAATCTGCGCGGCGCCGGCCCGTCGCGGCCGCTTTGCCGCGAGCAGTACCATGCCGGCCGCAGCGAAGATTTGCGCGCGGCGCTGGCGGCGCTCGACCCCGGGCTGTGTGCCAACGGCATAGTCCTGGTCGGCTACTCGCTCGGCGCCAACATGATGCTGAAGTATCTCGGCGAGGAGGGGCCGGCGGCGCCGGCCGTCGCGGCGGTCGCGGTGTCCGCCCCGATCGATCTGAAGGCCACGCAGCGGCGGGTGATGGCACCGCGCAACGCCCTCTATCACCGCCACATCCTGGGCCGCATGAAGGCCGATATCCTGGCGGCGGGCGAGGCGGTCGAACCGGCGTTGCGTGAACGCGCGACGGCGGCGGAGTCGGTCTATGCCTTCGATGATGTCTTCGTGGCCCCGCGCAACGGATTCGGCGATGCCGAGACCTACTACCGGGCGTGCAGCGCGCAGGGCTTCCTGCCGGACATCCGGGTTCCTACTCTGGTGATCCATGCGATGAACGATCCATGGATTCCGAACGACGCCTATCGCGACTTCCCGTGGCGCGACAACCCGTTCCTCCGGCCATTGCTGCCGGCCGGCGGCGGCCATGTCGGCTTTCATGGCGACTGCGGCCCGCCGGCCTGGCACGACCGCTGCATCGTCGCTTTTCTCGACGGTGTTGTCGGCTAGTGTCATGGGTTTGAAGTTCGGCTCATTTCATGTGCCGGATTTCGGAAGCTGAATGACACTAGAATCATGAGGTTAGTGTCCCTTTGATTCTGTAATTCGCGATTGCGAACTTCAGAATCGCGACACTAGGGCCTGTTGACCAAGCCGGGTTGCGGTTGCGCTGCGCCTACACGACCTCGATATCGTCGCAGCGGCGACCGGGCATCGCGACGTCGCCGAACCTCCGACGCCGAGAAGGCCTCAACGCCTGATCGAAAGCGGGCCCACTATCTCGCCATTTCCGACTAGAACTCGAAAGCCGGCAAGTACTTAGCGAACTAATATTAGTAAGAAAACTCTCGAATAGAAATGCGTTGAATCGGGTTTCTTTCGGTGTATTCTGGTTGCGTGTGACTCGGCTTCTTCTCGGAGAACGATTGATTTCGTCTATCGCTTCTCGCCGGGCACGGACCACGCTGCCGCTCCGGTTTGCCGGCTGCGGCGCATGGGGATCATGGTCGGGCGGGGACGGCGGCTTGTGCCGCCAACGGCATCGTCCGCGTTTCCTGCGATGTGAAGGCCGACTGTATTGATGCTTGCACAAGAAGACAGGATTGCCCGCGCCGAATCTCGGCCGAGGGTCGTCCTGATCCCCCTATACTGGCTGGCAAGCGTGATATTCCTGCACTTTGCCGAATCAGGTCCGGCGCTCGCCGCCGAGCCGACAGAGCGACCGCGGATCGTCGGTTTTCTGCCCGTTGTGAGCACGGAGAGGCTGGTCCGCCGGTTCGAGCCGCTGGTGGACTTCCTGGCGGATGAGATCGGCGTGCCGGTCGTGCTGGAGACCGCGCCGAATTACGCCGAGTTCGTCCGTCGTACCCACGAGGATCAGCGGTACGACTACCTGTTCACCGCTCCGCACTTCTACTTCGTCGCGCAGCGAAAGGCCGGGTATCGGGTCGTCGCCCGGGTCGACGGCGAGTTGCTGAGGTCGGTGATCGTGGTCCGCCGTGACAGCGACATATCGCAGCCCCGGGATCTGTGCGGAAAGACCATCGCAACGCCGGACCCCCTGGCCCTTGTCACGGTCATGGTGCGACGACGATTGATTCAGGCGGGTTGCGATCCCGACCGAGAGTCGACGCTATCCGCCACGCCCAGCCATAACGCCGCGCTCTACGCTGCCTACCGAGGCGCCACTCAGGCCGCCGGCCTCGGTACCATCCCATTTGCCAGGGCCGAAGCGACGGTCCGGGAAGGGATGCGCGTGGTCGCCGAAACCGAAGGCACGCCAAACATGCCGTTCAGCGTGGCGCCATGGATCTCCGATGAAGAGGCGACGAGGTTGGCCGATGCCCTGGTCGGTCTGTCGACCAACGGAGAGAGGCCAGGGCTTCTGCAACACCTGGGCTGGCGTGGATTTGCCAAGGCGGTGCCCGAGGACTACGACCTGTTCGCGGACTACGCCGAGATCCTTCTCGAGTAATCGACCGTATCGGACATGCTGAATCTGTTCAGATCCCTGCGCTACCGCATCATCACCTCGATCGTCATGATCGAGGTCGTCATGCTGTCGATCATGGTCTGGGCGAATACCGCCGA
>JABDIP010000194.1 GCA_013003675.1 Inquilinus sp. | reverse complement strand
CGAAAGGCCCGGCGACACCGCGTCATTTCAAGCCGGGATAGACGCTGGTCAAGCCGAGAATGTCGGTGACGAACAAGATGATCAGGATCACCACGAACAGACCGAGCACCGCGCCGGCGGCGCTCTGTCCGGCCGGCAACTGCTCCAACTGGCCGGCAAGCTGCATGACCTCGGCATCGGTCATGTTGGCGGCCCGCGCGGCGGCCTCGTCGCCGTCGACGCCAAGGGCTTCCATCTGCTGGCGGACATCGTCGCGGGCCAGGAAATCCATCACCCAGGCGCGGGTGTCGGCAACCGCGACCGAATCGATCACTTGGTCGGTCGACACCATGCCGGCCTGAGCCGCGCCCAGCGGCAAGGAAACGATCACCATCACCGCGGCCATCAGGCGCGCGACCGCGCGAATCGCGTTGTTCAATTGCCTCATCCCCGTCCCCCAAAAAGGCCCCGGTTTTCCGGGGCGGTCATCCGTCCGATTCGCGGCGATGGGAACGTTAGTGGATTGGCGCGCCGGGCACAACTTCGCCGATGCGGGCGCCGGTGGGGCACCAATGGGGGCGCCGATGCGGTTCAGTAATCCCATTCGATCCTGACGCCGACGCTGCTCTGGGAGCCGGTCCCCACCTCGCTCTCGACCGCGATGTTCGGCGTCAGTTCGATCTCGACCTGCACGCTGCTGGACTGGTCCCCCAGACCCTGCTCGATGCCGACATAGACGCCTTCGGAGACGTAGCGGCCACCGCTCACCGTCGTGCCCGCGTCCTCGCCCTCGCCGCCGGTCACCTCGAGCCGGTCGAGGCCGACGGAGCGGCGGATCTCGTCGAGCACGCCGACCCCGCCGCCGCCCAGTCCGGTGAGCTGACCCAGCGACTGGGCCAGGCCAACCGCCTGGAACGCCGACAGGCTGCCGACATCGGTGCCGAACAGCAGCCGGGCGGCGATCTCGTCCTGCGGCAGTTCCGGCGACGATGCGAGAGTGACGGTCGGCTGGGAAACGGTGCCGCCGACGGTGACGGTCACCTCGACATCGCCGGCGGTGGTCTCGGCGGCGAGGTCGAGGGCCGGATCGATCCGGCTGCCGCCGTCGAAGGTCAGGGTGCCGCGTTGGAACTCGAGCCGCTGGCTGAACAGGTCGAAGGTGCCCCGGCGCAGCGTGAGATCGCCCAGGATCGACGGCGCGTCGGCCGAGCCGCCGATCGCCAGGCTGCCCGCCATTTACACGTCGAGCCCGCGGCCGCGGACGAAAACCGCCTGCGTCGCCGAGGCGGTCAGGTCGAGTTGTACGTCGAACGCCGCCACAGGCTCCGCCGGACGCCGGCTTGCCATCCGCGCCGCCACTTCCGGCGGCACGTTGATCTCGGTCACCGCCAGGGTCGGCACCGAGACCGGCAGCCGGTCGGGCACCCGCAATTCGCCGGATAGCAGGGCGATCTCGCCGGACAGCGACAAGGTGCCGGCAAGCGCGCCGGTCAGCCTGAGATCGGCATCGGCGACCGCCGACGCCTCTGGAGTGTCGACCAGGGCCGCCGAGCGCAGCGCCACCGTCAGGTCGACCGGGTCGCCCCGGGCGCGGTCCAGAATCAGCCGGCCTTCGCCGGTGATGCGACCGCCGCCCGGCGTGGCCGCCTCCAGCGCGGTCATCCGGAAGGCGTTGCCGTCGGCGGTCAGGGTCGCCGCGATCTGTTCCAGCCGGGTGCCATAGAAGGCATTCTCGTACTCTCCCTCGCTGATCCGCACGGCGCCGGAGAGCCACGGCGCGGCCACGGTGCCGCCGAGCGACAGATCGACGTCGATGGCGCCCGCCACCCGATTGCCGCCGGCCGCCAGCAGATCGTCGAACAGGGCGAGGTCGAAGCCGCCGCGCGCCGATCCGCGCAAGGGGGCGCCAGCGTCGAAAACCGGCGCGCCGGTCGCCGGATCGAGGCCGAGCGGCATCCGCGCCGAAACGGTCAGCGCGGTCTCGCCGGACATGCCGGCGACCGCGTCCAGCGACAGCCGCCCCTCGCGCCAGCCCCCGTCGATGCGGATGTCGGCGGCCGGCAGCTCGGCATCGCGGGTGGCCGCGGTGCGGACCTCCGCCAAGGTCAGGGCGAGGCTGCCGACCGGCGCCGCGCGCGGCCCGTCGAGCCGCAGTCGGCCGGACAGGGTGCCGGACAGGCCGAGCGTCGGTTCCACCAATCGGGCCAGGGCCAACGGCACCCGCTCCAGATCGGCGGTGACCTCGAGCGGATCGCCGAGGGAGCCGGCGATCACCGCCCGGCCCTCGGGCCCGGCGATCTCCATCCGGTCGATCGCCAGCGGCCCCGGCGCCAGGGCGATCTCGGCCGGCCGTGCCAGCGCGAAGCGCTCGCCGGCGAAGACGATTTCCAGGCCGGCGAGACGCAACAGTGTCGCGCTCTCCGACCGTCGCAGCCGACCCGACACGGTCGCCGCCAGCCGGTCGCCGCTCGCCTGCAGGGTGAGGTCGAGAGCGTCGAGGGCGCCATCGACCCGCAGGGCGGCTCGGGACAGCGGCTCGCCGCCGAGCGTCAGGCTCTCCGCCTCGGCGCCGCCGCCAAGCGTGACGGTCCCGAAGATGTCGCGCAGGGCCAGGCTGGCGCTGAGCGATTTCGCCCGCAGGGCATCGCCGAGGCCGACCGCGGTGCCGGTCAGCGATATGTCGGCGTTCTGTCCTGCCTCGGCCGGCGACAGCGCGATGCGGAATTCGGCGCCGCCCCGCAGATCGAGCCCGGCCAGGGCGGCCGGGACGCCGAGATCCTCGACCCGGCCGGTGACCGCGCCGGCAAGGCGCCCGTCGGAGCGTACCGAGAGCCCGCCGCCGAGCCGCACGCCGGCCAAATCTCCGTCGATCCGCTCGAAGCGGAACGCCCCCTCCCCGGCCCGGGCGATTCCCGAGGCAAGCGCGACCGGCTGCCCGGCGAAGACCGTGCGCAGCGAAATCCGGCCGGTCGGACCGCCGGCCAGATCGCCCAGAGTCGCCGTCAGCGCGGCATCGGGCAGCGCCGCGCCGTCGAGCGACAGCCCGGTCCCGTCGAGTCCGGCGTCGAGCACGAGGGCATCGAAGGGTCCGGCCAGTGTCGCCTCGGCCGTGGCGCCGCCGTCGAGGGCCACGCCGAGCGCCTCGGCGACAGGCGCCACCGCCGGAACCGACAGCGCCCATGCGGCGTCGAGCCGGCCCTCGGCCACGGCCATCGAGCCGGCGATCTCGGTGCCGGCGGTCGACAGCACCAGACGGTCGATGGCGAACGTACCGTCGAATCCGATGCGCATCGCGGCACTCAGTTCGGCGTCGTCGCCAAACAGCGGATCGACGACTTCAATGCCGAGGCGCGGCTGCGACACAATGCCGTCGACCGCCAGGTCAAGGCCGTTCTCGGCGGGCTCGAGCCGCCAGCCGAGATCGGCCGAGCCGGCAAGCGGCAACCCGGCCAAGGCATCGAACGCGGCCAAGGAGGGCGCCATCAGCCGCCCGGCGGCGGAAACCGCGCCGTCCGGCTCGACCCGCCCTTCCCCTTCCGCCTGCAAGGCATCGCTGGCGATCGTCAGCCGATTGATCGACAGGCTGCGGTCGGACATCACCGACGCCGCCAGGGTCCACTCCGCCGCCGGCGCGAAGAGCCGGTCGAGCGCCGGGTCGCCGAGCGTCAGCCCCTCGACGGTGCCGCGGCCGGAAAGCGGTTGCGGGCGATCCCAGCCGCGCGCCGCCGACCATTCGAGGGTCGCCCCGAACCGGCCGGCGGCGATGCCGCCGAGCACCAGATCGGCGGCTCGGGCGGTCACTTCCACGGTCGGCCGCCCCAGGCGCCCCGAGAGCCGCCCCTCGACCGCCGCATCCGACCAGCCGAGGCCCGGCATGGCGCCGGCATAGGCGGCCGGGGCACCGAAAGTCAGCCGCGCGGCGGTGTCGAGCGAGTTGCGGCCGGTGTCGATCACCCCTTCGACGACCAGGGTGCCGGCCGGGGCGGCGAGCTGGATCGTCTCGGCCTCGACGATGCCGCCGGAGCGCAGCATGGCGGTCGCGGTGAGGTCGACGCCGCCGGCAAACAACGGGTCCGTCGCCGCGTCCAGCAGCCCGTCGAAGACGATCCGGCCGGTCAATCCGAACCGGCGGTCGTCGCCGGCGTCGTCGATGGAGAGATCGATTCCGATGTCGACCAGCGCGCCGGCCGCTGCCGTGAACCGGCCGCGCCAGCCGTCGAGCGGCCCGTCGCCGGTCAGCGCGACGGCGACCGGCGGCAATCCCGGCAACGCCGTCGCCCGCGCGACGATGCCGCCTGCCGGCTCGTTGAGTGACAGATCGACGGTCAGCCGGTCGTCCGGCGGCCGGTAGCGCAAGGCGAGGGCGCCACTGCCCGGCACGCCGTCGACGCGGCGGGCGGCCAGGGTGACGTCGAGACCGGCCGCCGGGTCCTCCAGCCGCGCCGAGCCCTCGACGGCAAGCCCGACCGGCGCGCCCAGCACCGGCGCGCCGAGGGCGATCTGTTCCGCGACCAGCCGCTCGATCCTGATCGCCACCGGCAGGCCCGGGAAACCGTCGTCGCCTTCCGCCGCCGCGGCCCGGGCCGGCAGCCGGTCGATCGCCAGCGTGCCGACGGCGATCTGCCGGATGTCGACGGCGCCGCGCAGCAGCGAGAGCGGCGTCCAGTCGAGCGTCGCCCGGTCGAGGCGCAGCCACACCCCCTCGGCATCGGCGATGGCGAGATCGCGCAAACTGAAATCGAAGGGTGGCGACCCTTCGAGGGCGCCGATTTCCACGGCCAGACCGGCGCCGGCGGCTTGGCCCTCGATCAGTGCTGCGAGCTGGCGCTTGCCGGTCCCGGTCTGCAGCCAGCCGAGCGCCGCCGCGACGAGCAGCAGCGGCGCCAGCACCAGCACCGCCAGCGCCGTCAGGGCTATGCGACGCCGGCGCATCAGAAGGCCTGCCCGAGGCTGATATAGAACGCGTAGCTGGGGTCGGTGTCGCGCCCGTTGATGGGCACCGCCACATCGAGCCGCAGCGGCCCGAACCCGGTCTCGTAGCGCAGGCCAAGCCCGGCACCGTATTGCAGGTCGTCCTCGAAATCCGGATAGCTCGCCTCGAAGACCTGGCCGCCATCGACAAAGGGCACCAGGCTGACGGCGCCGAACATCTGCTGGCGCAGTTCCAGGCTGAAATGAACCATGCTGCGGCCGCCGACCGGGTCGCCATCATCGTCCAGCGGCCCGATCCCCTGGAAGTCGTAGCCGCGGACGGTACCGCCGCCGCCGACGTAGAAACGCTTGTCCGCCGGCACGTTGTCGCGGCTCTCCCCGGCCAATGCGCCGAGCCCGACCAGCCCGGCCAGCACGGTGTCGCCGCCGGTGCCGAAATCCCAATAGGCCGAACCGGTGAGACGGGTACGGTACAGATCCTGGCTCGACCCAAGCGCCTCGAGAAAGGGCGTGAAGCCGAGTGTGGCTCGGGTGCCCCTGGCCGGGTCGAGCACGCTGTCGGTGGTGTCCCGGCGCAGGCTGAGCGGCAGGCCGATGAAGGTGAACCGGTCGGTCACCTGCTCGCTGTCGGTCACCTCGGCATACTCGCCCGAGACGCCATAGCCGAGTGTGACGGTATCCGACAGCCGCCGGTCGATGCCGATGGCGGCATCGAAGCCGGTACGCTCATAGGTCTCGAGATTCTCGTCCTTCAGATCCGCCGAGGCCACCAGGTCCTGTTCGACGGCCAGAAACGCCGGCTTGCGCAGCGAGGTGCCGAGCGCATAGTCGTATTCGTTGTCGCTGTTCTCGCCAATCCGCGAGACCTCCAGCCCGACGCGGAACCGCTCGGCAGCGCCGAACAGGTTGCGATGGCCCCAATAGGCCCGGGCGCCGAACCCCTCGGAGGTGGCGAAGTCGGCGCCGAATCCGATGAACCGGCGCTTGCGCTCGGCAAGCGTGACGGTGACCGGCAGCCGGCCCTCCGGCGTGACCGCTTCCGCGGTACGGACGCGCACCGAATCGAAGACGCCGAGCCGGTTCATCGCCTTGCGTAGCGCGTCGAGCGCCGCAGGGTCGTAGACGTCGCCGGGAGCGATCGGATTCAGCCGCGCCAGGAACGCCGGTTCGATGCGCTCCAGCCCCTCGAAGCGCACCGCGCCGAAGACGGCCTGGTCGCCGGGCCGGAGCAGATAGTCGATCGTCATGGTCTCGGTGGCGAAATCGACCACCGCGCGGCGCTCCGGCACCGCCGCGAAGGGATGGCCCCCGGCGCGCATCCGGTCGACCAGCACGCCCTCGGCGGCGAGGATGTCGGCGGAGCGCGCCGGCCCGCCGATCGCGACAGGCAGCGCCGCGATGTCGATCTCGACCGGCAGCACGGCGCTTTCGTCGCGGCTGTCGAGCAGTTCGATGCCGGCGATGGTGAACACCGGGCCGGGCTCGACCGCGATGTCGACCCGCACCGGCGGCGCCCCCTCCCCGGTCTCGGTTTCCCTCGGCAGAACCGGGTCGCGCAACGGTCGCCCATTGAGAGTGACCTCGACACTCCCCAGATAGTGGCCGAACGCGCGCAACGCGCGGGTCACCCGGTCGACATCGTCCTCGGCCCGACGGATCAGGGCGGACAGGGTCGGCGGCGGGCTTTCCCGCAGGGTGACGAGCGTGGCGCTGCCCTCGATCGCCCGGAGAAGTTCACCCTCGGCGCCGCCGACGGCGACCGTGTAGTCGACGGCCTGCGCCGCCGCGCCCGCCGACTGGACGACGACGATCAGCGCCGCGATTGCGCAGAAAAGGGAACGAAAGTGCTTCACGCCGACGATGCCTTGGACCCATGGATTCCCGTCGGCGGACAAATCTCGACGCCGATCGTCGCGCGCTCTTGCGGCGCGCCGAGACCATCATATAGTGCGCGCCGCCGCGAATGGTGAGCCAGGTCAATCATCCGACCCGGCCCGGCGGCCCCGAAATGGAAAAGCATGAAGCTCCGTAACATCGCCATCATCGCCCATGTCGACCATGGCAAGACGACCCTGATCGACGCCCTGCTGCGCCAGAGCGGTGCCGTGCGCGACAACCAGAACGTCGCCGAACGCGCCATGGACAGCAACGACCTGGAACGCGAAAGGGGCATCACGATCCTCGCGAAATGCACCTCGGTGCTGTGGGGCGACGTGCGCCTGAACATCGTCGACACCCCCGGCCACGCCGATTTCGGCGGTGAGGTCGAGCGCATCCTGGGCATGGTCGACGGCGCGCTGGTGCTGGTCGACGCGTCCGAGGGGCCGCTGCCGCAGACCAAATTCGTGGTCGGCAAGGCGCTGGCGCTGGGTCTGCGGCCGATCGTGGTGATCAACAAGGTCGACCGCCCCGACCAACGGGCCGATGCGGTGGTCAACGAGGTGTTCGACCTGTTCGCCGCGCTCGACGCCGATGACGACCAGCTCGATTTCCCGATCGTCTACGCCTCGGCCAAGCAGGGCTGGGCCGCCGACTCGCTGGAGGCGGACCGCGAGGACCTGACGCCGCTGTTCGAGCTGATCGTCCGCCACGTGCCGCCGCCGCAGATCGGCGACGGCAACGAATTCGTCATGCTGGCGACGACCCTGGAGGCCGACCCCTATCTCGGCCGGGTGCTGACCGGCCGCATCCATAGCGGTGCCGTGCGCCCGAACATGTCGGTCCGCGTTCTCGATCACACCGGCGCGGTGGTCGAGGACGGCCGGATCAGCAAGGTGCTGGCCTTTCGCGGGCTGGAACGCCAGCCGATCGACCGCTGCGAGGCGGGCGACATCGTCGCCCTTGCCGGCCTGAGCAACGCGACCGTTTCGAATACCTTGTGCGATCCGTCGGTGACCCGGCCCTTGCCGGCGCAGCCGATCGATCCGCCGACCCTGGCGATGACCTTTGCGGTCAACAGTTCGCCGCTGGCCGGCACCGAAGGCGACAAGGTGACCAGCCGGGTGATCCGCGACCGCCTGTTCCGCGAGGCGGAGGGCAACGTCGCGCTGCAGGTCGAGGAGGGCGCCACCAAGGACAGCTTCGAGGTTGCCGGGCGCGGCGAGCTGCAGCTCGGCATCCTGATCGAGACCATGCGCCGCGAGGGCTTCGAACTGGCGATCAGCCGGCCGCGGGTGGTGATGCAGACCGACCCCGAGAGCGGCAAGCGACTGGAGCCGGTCGAGGAGGTCCAGATCGACGTCGACGAGGAATTCTGCGGCGTCGTCGTGGAGACCCTGTCGCAGCGCAAGGGCGAGATCGTCGAGATGCGCCCCTCGGGCGGCGGCAAGATGCGCCTGGTGATGCACATCCCGACCCGCGGGCTGATCGGCTATCACGGCCAGTTCCTGACCGACACCCGCGGCACCGGCGTGATGTACCGGATGTTCCACGACTATGTCCCCTTCAAGGGCGACATGCCGGGCCGGCGAACCGGCGTGCTGATCTCCAACGCCCAAGGCGTCGCCGTCGGCTATGCGCTGTGGAACCTGGAGGATCGCGGGCCGATGCTGATCCCCCCCGGGGTCAAGGTCTATCAGGGCATGATCGTCGGCGAGCATACCCGCGGCAACGACCTCGAGGTCAACGTGCTGAAGGGCAAGCAGCTCACCAATATCCGCGCCGCGGGCAAGGACGAGGCGGTGCGCCTGACGCCGCCGATCGCCATGCCGCTGGAGAAGGCGCTGGCCTATATCGCCGACGACGAGCTGGTCGAGGTGACGCCGAAATCGATCCGCCTGCGCAAACGCCAGCTCGCCGCTCATGAGCGCAAGCGCACGGCGCGGCAGGCGGAGGCGAGCTAGCGCGTCTTCCACTCACGTGGAATCGGCACCGGCCCGCCGGGCCGGAGCCGTCCGAACGGAAACTGCGTTTGCAGTACCCTGCCAACGGGCGGCGCCGGAACGGGCGCCGCCTGGGAACCTGCTGACCGTCGCTGACATCGATCGCTGCTATAACGGGGCGATCCTCCGACAGCGAAGGTCCGCCGATGCTCCGCCTCTATCAGTTTGCCAACGCCTGGGGCCTGCAGCCCAGCCCGTTCTGCCTGAAACTGGCAACCTGGTTGCGCATGGCGGGCGTGCCCTACGAGCCCGTAACGACGATGGCCCTGGGCCGGGCGCCGAAGGGCAAGCTGCCCTATGTGGTGACCGACGCGGGCGAGACCATCGCCGATAGCGGGCTGATCATCGAGCACCTGACCGCCAGCGGCGCGGCGGCGGTCGACGATGGGCTGAGCCCGGTCGAGCGGGCAACCGCCCTCGCCTTCACCCGGCTGCTCGAGGACCATCTGTACTTCATCGGCGTCTGGTTCCGCTGGGTCGACGAGGATGGCTGGGCGGCTTCCCGCCCGGCCTTCTTCGGTCGCCTCAAGGCGCCGCTGCGGTTGCTCGTGCCGCCGCTGCTGCGCCGGGGCACCACAAGGCAACTGCGAAGCCAGGGGACCGGCCGGTTCACGGCGGATCAGTTGATCGCCTTGGCGCGGGCCGATTTCGGCGCGCTGGCGGCGCAACTCGGCGACCGGCCCTTCCTGCTCGGCGATACGCCGCGAACGGTGGACGCCTCGGCCTATGGCGTACTGGCCAACATCCTGTTCCCGCCGGTCGATACGCGGCTGCAACGATGCCTGGCCGACTACCCGACCCTCGCCGCCTATTGCCAGCGCCTGCGGGCGCTCTACTGGGCCGACTGAGCCCCGGGCGCGAGTCACAACGGCGTGAAAAAACCGCGCCGTGCTGTCCCCGGGCCGGCACATCCGCGATACTGGCGACTGTGGGGGCCTACCAGAACAACCGGGGGCCGGAACAACAGGGGGAAGAAGAATGGTCACCGCCATTCCAAGGGCCGGGCGTATCGCCGCGTCGGTCTTGTTGCTCGCCGCCTTCGCCGCCGGGCCGGCGCAGGCCGAGCGGTTTCGCTGGGCCGGCCAGACCGACCCGTCGACGATGGATCCGCACGCGACCAACATCGCACCGGTGCTGGGCTTTCTGAACAACGTCTATGAAGGGCTGGTGCGCCGTGGCAAGGACATGGCGCTGGAGCCGGCCCTGGCCGAACGCTGGGAGCCGCTCGGCGCCGAGGGATGGCGGTTCCACCTGCGCCGCGGCGTGGCATTCCACAACGGCGAGGGCTTCGACGCCGACGACGTCGTCTTCTCCTATCGCCGCGCGGCGTCGGAACAATCGGATGTGCGCTCGTTCTTCGCCACCGTCACCGATGTGCGCCGGGTCGACGACTTCACCGTCGATTTCCTGACCAGCGTCGCCAACCCGCTTTTCCCCGACGGGATCGCCAATTTCATGATCCTCGACCAAGGCTGGGCGGAGGCCAACGGCGCCGAGGAGCCGGCCCGCGACCGGGAAACCTTCGCCACCCGGAACGCCAACGGCACCGGACCGTTCAAGGTGACGGTGCGGGAGGCGGACGTGCGCACCGTGCTGGCGCCGCATGGCCGCTGGTGGGACCGGGTCGAGCACAACATCACCGAAGCCGAGTTCCGCCCGATCACCTCCGCCGCCACGGCGGTGGCGGCGCTGCTGTCCGGCGAGGTCGACTTCATCGAACCGGTGCCGCTGCAGGACGTGCCGCGGATCGAGGCGACGCCGGGCTTCACTATTCATCGCGGCGTCGAGTCGCGGGTGATCTTCTTCGGCTTCGAGCACGAGGCCGACGCGCTGCGCTATTCGGACCTGGCCTCCGGCAACCCGTTCCAGGACGCCCGGGTCCGGCAGGCCGTCTACCACGCGATCAACGCCGACGCGATCGTCGACCGCATCATGCGCCGCAACGCGCAGACGGCCGGCCTGCTGATCAGCCCTACCGTGCGCGGTTTCCGCGCCGGGTTGAACCGGCGCCTGGCCTACGACCCGGAACGGGCGCGGGCGTTGCTGGCCAGGCCGGCTATCCGGACGGCTTCTCATTCGGCCTGCGCTGCCCCAACGACCGCTATATCAACGACGAGGCGATCTGCACCGCCGCCGTCGGCATGCTGGCGCAGGTCGGGCTGAAGGCCGAATTGGCAACCATGCCGGCGAGCAACTACTGGCCGGAACTGCGCGACGACAAGTTCGACATGTACATGCTGGGCTGGTCGCCCGGCACCTTCGACGCCGAGCACCCGATCCGCTTCCTGATGGCGACGCCGAACGCCGAGAAGCGCCTGGGAAGCTGGAATTTCGGGGCCTATTCGAACCCGCGGGTCGATGCCCTGCTGCCGCGCATCCAGGTCGAGCTGGACGACGGCAAGCGCCAGGAGATGATCGACGAGGTGCACGGCATCCTGCGGGAAGAGGCGGTCTATGTGCCGTTGCACGTGCAGCCTCTGGTCTGGGGCTCGAAGGCCAATGTCCGGCTGACGCAACGGGCCGACAACTTCTTCCTGCTGCGCTGGGTTACCGTCGAGTAGCCCCCGGTCGCGCCCGGGCGGCGGTTTCTTTCCTGGCGTCATTGACGCCAGGAAAGATCGCCGCGCCAACCAATGGCGCAATGGTGTTTCCGGCCGGCGAAGTAATTTTACCCATTTTAGCGGTATTGAGATTATTCGGATGAAAAGGATTGCCTTGCTGCGCTAGACTTTACGCTGGAGTCCGAGTGCGGACGCCAAACAAACGACTCCAATTAGGAGACGCCGACGCCATACAGGGGGCACGGCCAAGGAAAACCGGCCGGTAGTTCGGCGGCGTTCACGCATGGACTTTGAACGTGTGACCTCGGCGCACGACTTTGTTGAACTTGCCCGGCGCAAGTCGGCGGAAGGTCGCGACGCCTTGACCGGCAACATCGCCGATCTCTTCCTCGATGAGCGGGCGAGACTGACCGACCGCGAGCGGTCCTTCATGACCGGAATCCTGCGGGCGCTGATCCACGAGGTCGAGCGCGAGTTGCGCCGTGAGCTGGCGGAGAGGCTGGCCGAACTGCCCGGCATTCCGGCGGAATTGGTTGGCACCCTGGCCGACGGAGACGACGAGATCGCCCGGCCGATCCTGATGCGGGGCCGCGCGCTGCGGTCGCTGGGACTGATCGGGGCGGTGAAGATGCGGTGTCGCGAGCATCGGCTGGCGACGGCGTTGCGGCCGGGTCTGTCGGCGGAGATCGCCACGACGGCGGAACCGGCGGCGGCCGACGATATCGAGGCGCTGCTGCGCGCGGGCGACAAAGAGGCCGCCGCGCTGGCCGAGGCCTATCTGGTCGCCGAGGCGAAGCGCGTCGACCGACGCCAGATGCCGCTGCTGCCGCTCGCCGACCTGCCGCCGGAGCTGGTCCGCCTGTTGTTCTGGGCGGCGGCGGCGGCGTTGCGGGTCCATTTGCACCGCGATCCCGCCGTCGACCCGCGAGGCGTGGACGACGCCATCGAGGCGGCGACGCGCGGCCTGCTCGACAATCTGCCGCGGCCATCGGCGCCGGCCGTCGATCTGGCGGCGCGGGCCCTGTTGGAGCGCGTCGCCGAGACCGGATCGTTGGACGCCGCGCTGCTGCTGCGGCTGCTGCGGGCCGGCCATGTCGCGGCGTTTCTGGTCGGCTTGGCGATGGTCGGGGACTTGCCCGACGCGCTGACGCGGCGCGTGGTATTCCAGGCCGACGGGATCAGCCTGGCGATACTCTGTCGGGCCTGCGGCATCGAGCGGGCGGCGTTCGTCGACCTGTTCGGGCTGGTCCATCGGGGGTCGGCCGGCACGGCGCAGTTGCCGGGCGAGACGCGAGATTCCATACTGGCGTTCTATGACAGGATGACAATGGACAATGCCAGCGCGGCACTGGCCTTCTGGCGACGCGATCCCGACTTCGTCTCCGCGATCGACCAGGTCGCTATTGCCGTGAACGAGCCGCCGGCGACCGATTAGGATGACCGCGCCCAACAAGAAGCCTCAGGCCGGCAGGGGGGTCGCCACTCTCAGGGCGAGCCACATCAAGGCCAGACAGAGCGACAATGGCGCCCTTCGGCGCCAGGCCGTGCTCGATGTCATCGACGCCGACCTGCGCAACCTGTTCGATCTTGCACTGCCACCCCTGGCGATCTTCGACCAGGAGACGGAGATCCTGTTCGCCAACCAGCCGTTCCGCGACCTCGTCGCCCCGGAGGGCGAGATGCTGGCCGACAGCATGCGGCTGGCGGCGCTGCAGGACGATCTGCGACGGGTCGTCGCCGACCTCGACCGGGCCAATCCACGGCACAGCGTGCGGCTGGAAGAGTTGTCGCCCGGGCGCCTGTTCTATGCCGATTATTGCCTGGTTCCCAGCGGCACCGGCGGTGTGCCGCTGATCGTCGCGGTCATGCGCGACGTGACCGAGCAGAACGCGGCGCTGGAGATCTCCTTCCAGGCGCGCGGCCGGCTGGAGGATTTCCTGGAATGCTCGGCCGACTGGCTTTGGGAGGTCGACCCGGGCGGTAGCCTCAGTTTCCTGTCGTCGCGGATGACCCAGATCGCCGGGCAACCCTCGCAGCTTCTGGAAGGCAAGCGGTTCGGCGACATCGGCCGCTTCCTCGACCCGGCGGTCGACGATTTGGCCGATGCCGACGCGTTCCGCGAGCGGCAGCCCTTTCGCGATTTCCGGTTCGCGGTCGAGGACAGGGCCGGCCGGGTGCGCCAGCAGCATGTCAGCGGCGTCCCGGTCTTCGACCCCCTGAGCGGCCGCTTTCTGGGCTTCCGCGGCACCGGGACCGACATCACCCAGCAGGTCGACGACCGCGACGCGCTCGACCTCTCGAACCGGCGGCTGGACGAGACGCTGCGCACGCTGCGCGAAAAGAACGCCGCGCTGGCGATCGCCTTCGAACAGGCCAAGTCGGCGAGCCGGGCGAAGAGCCGGTTCCTGGCGAATATCAGCCATGAATTGCGGACGCCGCTGAACGCCATCATCGGCTTCTCGGAAATCCTGCGGATGGAGTTCTTCGGGCCGATCGGCAACGAGCAGTACCGCAGCTATGCCAGCGATATCTACACCAGCGCCTCGCACCTGCTCGACCTGATCACCGACATCCTCGACCTGTCGACCATCGAGTCCGGCAAGCGCCAACTCACCTTCATCGAAGTGACCCTGCCGGAGGAAATCCGCTACGGCCTGCGCCTGATCGATGAGCCGAGCAGGCAGAAGGATATCGCCGTCGACTATGCCGAAGAGGCGTTGCCGACGATCCAGGCGGACCGGCGGGCGGTGCGGCAGATGATCACCAACCTGCTGACCAACGCCGTCAAGTTCACCCCGAGCGGCGGCCGGGTCAGCGTCGAAACCGGCCGCGACGCCGAGAGCGTCTGGATGACCGTGCGCGACACCGGCATCGGTATCCCCGACGAAGACCTGCAGCGGATCACCCGGCCGTTCGAGCGTGGCGCCCAGGACTACAGCCGGAAGCAGGACGGCACCGGGCTCGGCCTGGCACTGACCAAATCGCTGGTCGAACTGCATGGCGGGGCGATCGCCATCGCCAGCCGGGTCGGCGAGGGAACCGCGGTCGAAATCCGGCTGCCGATCCGCCGCGACAACGAGCCCGGCTGACCCTCCGGTCGGCGCCCGACAGGTGGACACCGGCACCGCCTTCAAGCTGGTCTATGGGATCGGCTTCGCCGTCGCCATCCTGCTCAATCTCTACAACTGGTACATCCTGGCGACCCGGGAATCGAGCCGGCGCCGGGCGCCGGGCGATCGCCCCGACCGGCTCGACGGACCGGCCGGTCCCGGCCTCACCGCCCGCCCCTTGCAGGCCCGGAAAAACGACCGAATTTCCGGGGGTTAACCAATTTCCTTAATCGCGCGGTAACCGCCTTGCGCTAGCCTTCGCCGGAGAAGCTGAACATTTGGTTGGGGCGGTTTCAATGGGGACGATCGGCGCATGGATGCATCGGCTGCTGCAGGGATGTCTGCGGCTGACCATGCCAGCCGGCGCCGACCGAGACGACCGCCGCCGCGTCATCCGCGCCCCGGTCACCGTCAGCCTGGGCGGCGAGGCGGTGGCCTGCCTGACCATCAACGTCTCGGAAACCGGGTTGCTCGTCGACCGGCCGCTGAACGCCCGACCGGGCGCGAAGGTGCGGTTGTCCGCCCAAGGCACGTCCCTGGGCGTGACCGGCCGGATCATCCGGGTCGGCGCCAACAGCACCGCGATCCGCATCGATGGCGGCCAGCGCCGTTCCGGCTTCATCGGCGGTCTGCGACCGCAGGCGGTCCGCCCGCCGCCGATCCGGCCGCGCGCGATGGCCTTGGGCATTGGGGCCGATACGGCCGAGAATCCAACCACATTACCGCCTTAGTGACGGTTTAGGAGCCTGTCCAGGTCGTCGGACATGCTCTAGAGCCTGATCGGTCTACACCGAAGCGGTGTAAACCGTGAATCA
>JABDIP010000163.1 GCA_013003675.1 Inquilinus sp. | reverse complement strand
GTTCTGGAGGCAGGGCGGCACTGGCTGACGGAGGCCGAGGCCAAGGAGGTCCTGACCGCCTACGACATTCCCGTTGTCGAGACCCGGCGGGCGGGCGATCCCGAGGAGGCGGCGGCCGCGGCGGCGGCGATCGGCGGGCCGGTCGCGCTGAAGATCCTGTCGCCCGACATCACCCACAAGACCGACATCGGCGGTGTCCGCCTCGATCTGAAGTCGCCGGATGCGGTCCGCCGGGCGGCCGGGGAAATGCTGGAGACGGTGCGCCATCTGCGCCCCGACGCGGCGATCGAGGGCTTCACCGTGCAGCAGATGGCGGAGACCGACAAGGCGCACGAGCTGATCGCCGGCATCGCCGACGATCCGGTCTTCGGCCCGGTGCTGCTGATCGGTGCCGGCGGCACCGCGGTCGAGGTGTTGCAGGACAAGGCGATCGGGCTGCCGCCGCTCAACATGGTGCTGGCGCGGGAGATGATCGGGCGGACCCGGATCAGCCGTCTGCTGCGCGGCTATCGCGCCCAGCCGGCCGCCGACATCGACGCCATCGCGCTGACCCTGATCAAGCTCTCGAAATTGGTCGTCCAGTGCCGCGACCTGGTCGAACTGGACATCAATCCGCTGCTGGCCTCGGAGTCCGGTGTGCTGGCCCTCGATGCGCGGATTCGCGTCCGAAAGCCGCCGCCGCATGGGCGGCTGGCGATTCGCCCCTATCCGCAGGCGATGGAAAAGACTGTCGAGATCGCCGACGGGCAGCGCTTCCTGCTGCGTCCGATCCGGCCGGAGGACGAACCGCTGCTCCAGGATATGCTGGCCCATTGCACGCCGGACGACATCAGGCTGCGCTTCTTCACGCCCTTGAAGCAATTGACCCACGAGGTCGCCGCCCGGCTCAGCCAGATCGACTACGACCGCGAGATGGCGCTGGTTGCCGAAGCGCCGGAATCGGATGGCGGCGCACCGACGATCTGGGGCGTGGTGCGCATCGCCGCCGACCCGGACCGCGAGCGGGCGGAGTATGGCGTCATGGTGCGTTCCGACATCAAGGGGCGCGGTCTGGGGCAGTTGTTGATGCGGGAGATCCTGACCTATGCCCGCGCCCGCGGCATCGGCGCCATCTTCGGCGAGGTGCTGCGGGAGAACGTCACCATGCTGCGCATGGCCAAGGAACTCGGCTTCACCCGATCCGACAACCCCGACGAGCCCGGCGTCGTCCGGGTGTCGATCCGGCTGCGGAACGGGCCCGCCGTTTCCGCTTAAGCCCAATCCGTTCACGCGGAATCGGCACCGGTGTCGAGGTCGCGGATGCGATCGCCCTCGTCGCCGCGCGCGGTCAGCATGATAATCAACACCGTGCCGTTGCGCGGCCGGCGGCGGCGACCAAAGCAGCAAACAGGACCGGCGCCGACAGGGCGGTGAAGCCGCCGAGCACGACCACCGCGAACAGGCCGGGGGCGGCCAGCATGGCGGCGACCGCGATCAGACGCGGCAGGAGGGCGGCGGACCGGCGCGTGATGGCGGACCCTATAGTGGAAACCGTGCCGCCATGCGACCGCTGGCCGATGTCAGTCGGCGGCGGTCGCCGTTGAACTGAGCGCGATCGCGTCATGCGCGGCGATCGCCGCGGCGGTGACCAGCTCGTTGACCGTGGCGCCCATCTGGACGATCTGCGCCGGTTTCTCCAGCCCGATCAACAGCGGCCCGACCAGGGTCGCGCCGCCGAGCTTCTGCAGGAGCTTGCCGCCGATATTGGCGGCGTGCAGGGCCGGCATGATCAGCACGTTGGCCGGTCCGGACAGGCGGCAGAACGGGTAGAGCCGCTGCTTCAGATCGAAATCGAGCGCCACCTCCGCCGACATCTCGCCGTCGTATTCGAAGTCGACGCCGCGCTCGTCGAGCAGGCCGACCGCATCGCGGACATGCTGGGCGCGCTGGCGCAACGGCTGGCCGAAATTCGAGAAGGAGAGCAGCGCCACCCGGGGATCGTGCCCCATCTGGCGCGCCTTGCCGGCGCTCTGGATGGCGATATCGGCAAGCTGTTCGGCCGTCGGCAGATCGTTCACCGTGGTGTCGGCGACGAACACGGTGCGGCCCCGCAGCACCAGGATCGACAGGCCGTACAGCACATGGTCCGGCTGCGGGTCGATGACCCGCCGGATGTCGTCGAAGCAGGTGCTGAAGGCGCGGGTCAGGCCGGTGACCATGGCGTCGGCATCGCCGTTGGCGACCATGCAGGCGGCGAAGATGTTGCGGTCCTGGTTCACCATGCGCTGGCAGTCGCGCATCAGATTGCCGCGGCGCTGCAGCCGTTCGTAGAGGAATTCCGCATAGTGCCTGTTGCTGCGGCTGACCTTGGCGTTGTGGATCTCGAGATCCTCGGCATGGGCCAGGCCGGCGGCGGCCATCGTCTCGCGAATACGACCTTCGCGCCCGATCAGCACCGGCGTGCCATAACCGGCGCTGCGGAAGGCGACGGCGGCGCGGATCGCCCGTTCCTCCTCGCCCTCGGCAAAGACCACCCGCCGCGGCGCGGTGCGCACCTTTTCGAACATGAACTGCAGGCTGTCGGCGGTCGGGTCGAGCCGCGAGCGCAGTTCCAGCCGGTAGCCGGCCATGTTCTCGATCGGCTTGCGGGCGACGCCCGATTCCATCGCGGCCTCGGCCACCGCCGGCGGGATCGCCGCGATCAGCCGCGGGTCGAAGGGCACCGGGATGACGTATTCGGGGCCATAGCGCAGCCGGCGGCCGGCATAGGCGGCGTCGACCTCGTCCGGCACGTCCTCCCGGGCCAGCCCGGCCAAGGCGTGGGCCGCGGCAATCTTCATCGAATCGTTGATCGTCGTTGCCCTTACGTCAAGGGCTCCACGAAACAGGTAAGGAAACCCCAGTACATTGTTGATCTGATTGGGGTAGTCAGAGCGCCCGGTGGCCATGATCGCATCCGACCGCACCTTGCGCACGGTCTCGGGCAGGATCTCCGGGTCGGGGTTGGCGAGCGCGAAGATGATCGGCTTGTCGGCCATGTCCTTGACCATCTGCTCGGTCATCGCGCCCTTGACCGAGACCCCGAGAAAGACATCCGCGCCCTTCAGGGCGTCTTCCAACGTGCGCGCCGGCGTGTCGACCGTATGGGCGGATTTCCACTGGTTCAGCCCGGCGGTTCGGCCCTTGTAGACCACCCCCTTGCTGTCGCAGAGGATGGCGTTCTCCGGCGGCAACCCCATCGACTTGATCAACTCGACGCAGGCGATGGCCGCCGCGCCGGCGCCGTTGATCACCAGCTTGACGTCCTCGATCCGCCGGCCGGTCAGGTCGAGCGCGTTGATCAGCCCGGCGGCGACGATGATCGCGGTGCCGTGCTGGTCGTCGTGGAACACCGGGATGTCGAGCAGCTCGCGCAGCCGATCCTCGATGATGAAGCAGTCCGGCGCCTTGATGTCCTCCAGATTGATGCCGCCGAAGGAGGCGCCGAGATAGCGCACGCAGTTGATGAATTCGTCGACGTCGCTGGTGTCGACCTCCAGGTCGATCCCGTCGATATCGGCGAACCGCTTGAACAGGACGGCCTTGCCTTCCATCACCGGCTTGGAGGCGAGCGCGCCCAAATCGCCCAGGCCCAGCACCGCTGTGCCGTTGGAGATGATCGCCACCACGTTGCCCTTCGCGGTGTAGTCGTAGGCCAGGTCCGGAGTGTCGCGAATCCGAAGGCAGGGGGCGGCGACACCGGGGGAATAGGCGAGCGACAGGTCGCGCTGGGTGGTCAGCGGCTTGGTCGCGGTGATCTCCAGCTTGCCCGGTCGGCCGCGGGCGTGCATTTCGAGGGCTTCGTCGTCGAGTGTCTTGCCGGGCATGGTGCTCCCTGCCATTTCCTGTCGAGGGCGGCCGCCGCGCGGTGCCGGTTCCCGCCAGTGGGCCGGACAGTGGCGGCGGCGTCAAGACCGCT
>JABDIP010000150.1 GCA_013003675.1 Inquilinus sp. | reverse complement strand
CCCGATCTCTTCCGTGCAGGATGAACGCCGTCGTATCGAACAGGTCGCTGACATCGGTCACCAGCCGCGACAACTCCTGCAAGGTCACGCCGGTGCCCAGATACCCCAGCAACTCGCCGTCCCGCCTCAGGGCGCGCCCGAGATTGACGTAGGTATTGCCTTCCACATACATGAGGTCGCCGAACACCAGGCCCGGTACCTCGGCCATGACCTCCAGCATGCGGAGGATGTCGGGACTGTTGGGAAAGTCCTCCAGAATCGGTCCGATATTCCGATCGATGTCGTTGTATACGCCGAGCGTCCTGAACTCGGGGTTCCAGGTCAGGATGGCGCCGACCTGCGGCGTCCCGGCAAGCGCGCCGGTCAGGACATCCATGACCCGATCCTGGTCGGAAAGATCGAGTGCCCCGGACTCGACCAGCCGCGCGACGAAATCGGCCAGATCGATCGCCGGGTCGATATGGTTCTCCACAGCGGTTTCGATGGCCGCGGCGATCAACTCGGATTGCTGGTTGAGCAGATCCAGCGTGTTCCGCCGGCTCGTCGTCAACCCGATCAGCAGTACCGTGGCGACGCCGAGCAGCACCAATGCTCCCATGCTTGTCGCCAGGGTAATCGAGATCGATATGGGCCCCAGCCTGAAGGGTCTGGCACGGGCTTGCTTCTCTTTCTGCACGCTCGCTCCGGTATGGTCTCGGACCTGCCGATGGCGTCCACTACGCTCCGCGCTCGGCGACCGGCTGGCAATGAGGCAAGTCAACCGCCGGTCGTGCCGGGGGCACCGCCATCGTTTGCAATCGCGAGTCATTCGCATTATCTAGGCGATGGGGATGTTGACCTGGGTCAACGCCGATCCCGCCTTCAACGCGCGATATACCGGGGCCGTGGCCAGCCAAGTCTATTCCTACGAGACCAAGCGACCGGCCCTCGGCTTGCGGGTCCCGGGCGCCTGGACGTGGCTGACCGTGGCCATCGCCGCGGTGGTGGCGCTGCCGGTGCTGGTGGTCGGCAGCCGGATCTTCGTCGATTCCGGCGGCGTCTGGGAGCATCTGGCGGAGACCGTGCTGCCGCTCTATGTCGGCAACACGCTGCTGCTGCTGCTCGGGGTCGGCGTGCTGGCCGGGTCGATCGGCGTCGCCGCCGCCTGGCTGGTCACCATGCACCAGTTCCCTGGCAGCCGGATCCTGGAATGGGCGCTGCTGCTGCCGCTGGCGGTCCCCGCCTATGTGCTGGCCTACGCCTATACCGACCTGCTGGCCTATGCCGGCCCGGTACAGACGGCCCTGCGCGGCGCGTTTGGATGGCATTCGGCGCGCGACTACTGGTTCCCGAACATCCGCTCGCTCGGCGGCGCGGTCCTGATGCTTGGCCTGGTGCTCTACCCCTATGTCTATCTGCTGGCGCGCACGGCGTTCCTGGAGCAGTCGGTCTGCGTGCTGGAAGTCAGCCGTACGCTGGGGCGCGGGCCGTGGCGCAACTTCTTCGGCGTCGCGGTGCCGCTGGCACGGCCGGCGATCGCCGCCGGTCTGGCGCTGGCGTTGATGGAGACCATCGCCGACTACGGTACGGTCAGCTATTTCGGCGTCGCGACCTTTACCACCGGCATCTACCGCACCTGGTTCGGCATGGGCGCGCCGGTGGCGGCGGCACAGCTCGCTGCCGCCATGCTGGTCTTCGTGGCGGTGTTGATCGGGCTGGAGCGATGGTCGCGCGGCCGCGCCCGCTATTATCACACCACCGGCCGCTACCGGCATTTGTCGCCGCGCCCGCTGCGCCGCGGCAAGGGGCTCGCGGCGCTGGCCGTCTGCGCTGCGCCGGTCGCGCTGGGCTTCCTGCTGCCGGCGGCGCTGCTGCTGCACCTCGCCATCGGCCAGGGCGACCCGCTCTGGGGCCGGCGGTTTCTCGACTTCGCCCGCAACAGCTTCGTCCTGGCGGGGGTGACCGCCGGACTCGCGGTCCTGATGGCGGCGGTGATGGCCTACAGCATGCGGCTGCGCCCGACCTGGATGACCCGGGTGTCGGTGCGCATCGCCTCGCTCGGCTATGCGGTGCCCGGCTCGGTGGTGGCGGTCGGCGTGCTGATCCCCTTTGCCGCCTTCGACAACACCGTCGACGGCTTCCTCCGCGACACGTTCGGAGTCTCGAGCGGGCTGCTGCTGACCGGCTCGATCGCGGCGCTGGTCTTCGCCTATCTCGTGCGCTTCCTGGCGGTGTCCTACAACACGGTTGAATCGAGCCTCGGCAAGATCAGCCCGAGCATGGACCATGCCTCCCGCGCCCTCGGCCACAATCCGCGGCGGACGTTGCTGCGCGTGCACGCGCCGATGATGCGCGGCGGGTTGCTGACCGCCGGGTTGCTGGTCTTCGTCGACGTGATGAAGGAGCTGCCGGCGACGCTGATCCTGCGGCCGTTCAATTTCGACACGCTGGCGGTCCGGGTCTATCGCCTGGCCGCCGACGAGCGGCTCGCCGAGGCGTCCACCGCCGCCCTGGCCATTGTCGCCGTCGGCGTCGTCCCGGTCGTGCTGCTCAGCCTGGCGATCGCTCGGTCGCGACCGGGCTGCGGCCCTTGTGCCACGGCCCCGGTGCCGCCGCCGACCGGGAACCCGTTGCTGCGCAGAGATTAGGCCGGCGAAGAGCAAAGGAACGCCGCCTGATTGGCCGCGCACCCATCCGCCGTTGATCCAATGGGAGCAGGGTCAACGCCATCCGGCGCGGTCGAAGATCCGTACGGCGGCGGGGTTGTTGCTGCCGAGCAGCGACGCGTTCACCGTGTCTTCCTTGAACGCGCCCCACTCGGCGATCGGGCCGGACAGCGGCACCGAGGGGTCGATGGGGTATTCGTTGGCCGCCTCGGCGAACAGCGCCTGGGCGTCCGGGCCGGTGAGGTATTCGAGGAACCGAATGGCGCCGTCGCGGTTCGGGGCGGTGGCGATCACCCCGCCGCCGCTGATGTTGACATGGGCGCCGCGCCCGTCCTGGTTCGGGAACAGGATGCCGACCCGTGCTGCCGCGCCGTGCTCCGTTGCGTCGTCGGACGCGATCATCTGGCCCCAATAATAGGTGTTAGCGACGGCCACCGTGCACTCGCCGGCGACGACGCTCTTGATCTGCGCCCGGTCGTTGCCGGCCGGGCCGCGGGCGAAATGGTCGACCACGCCGGTGGCCCAGGCTTCCGCCGCGGCTTCGCCGTGGGCGGCGATGATCGAGGCCATCAGCGACTGGTTGTAGATGTTGCTCGAGCTGCGGATGCAGACGGTGCCGGCGAAACCGGGATCGGCGAGGTCCTCATAGCTGTCAAGGCCGGCCGGCGGGCCCTCGGCGCGGTCGTAGAAGATGACCCGGGCCCGCTTCGACAGGCCGAACCAGTGCCCGTCCGGGTGGCGCAGATGTGCCGGGATCCGCGCCTCCAGCACGGCGGAGCGAACCGGCTGGAAGAGGTTGGCCTGATCGGCGCGCCACAGCCGGCCGGCATCGACCGTGATCAGCACATCGGCCGGGCTGTTGCGCCCCTCGGCGGCGATCCGCTCGATCAGCTCGTCGGCGCTGCCTTCGATCAGATTGACCTCGATCCCGGTCTGCGCGGTGAAATCGTCGTAGAGCGCCAGGTCGGTGTCGTAGTGGCGCGCCGAATAGACGTTGACCTCCTGGGCCGACGCGCCGCCGGAGGCCAGCGCCAGCAGGCAGGCGGCGGCGAGGGCTGCGCCGCTCGAGCGAAGGGATCGGGAAAGCCGGCTCATCGAATGGGTTCCTTCCGCCGTGAGGATGCGAGGCATTCGCAACTGCCGGCGATCATATCGATGCCGAGGGCCGGCGCAAGCAATTCTGCGAATGGTTCTCAATTGACCGAGAACGCGCCGGGTGGGCGGCTCTATCCGGCGGCCTTCAGTCTTCGCCCGCGGCCCGCCTTCCGCGTGGTCCGGGCGTCCTCGTCGAACAGTTCGGCCAGCTTGTCGACCATGGTGCCGCCCAACTGCTCGGCGTCGACGATGGTGACGGCGCGCCGGTAGTAGCGGGTCACATCGTGGCCGATGCCGATCGCCAGCAATTCGACCGGCGACCGGGTCTCGATCCAGTCGATCACCTGTTTCAAATGCCGCTCGAGGTAGTTGCCCGCATTCACCGACAATGTGCTGTCGTCGACCGGCGCGCCGTCGGAGATGACCATCAGGATGCGGCGTTGCTCCATCCGGCCGATCAGGCGGTTATGCGCCCACAGCAATGCCTCGCCGTCGATGTTCTCCTTCAGGACGCCCTCGCGCAGCATCAGGCCGAGGTTGCGCCGGGCGCGGCGCCACGGGGCGTCGGCATCCTTGTAGATGATGTGCCGCAGATCGTTCAGCCGGCCCGGGCGCGACGGCTTGCCGGCCTGGATCCAGCGCTCGCGCGCCATGCCGCCCTTCCAGGCGCGGGTCGTGAAGCCGAGGATCTCGACCTTCACGCCGCAACGCTCCAGCGTTCGCGCCAGGATGTCGGCGCTCATCGCCGCGATCGAGATCGGCCGGCCGCGCATGGAGCCGGAGTTGTCGATCAACAGGGTGACCACCGTATCGCGGAAATCGATGTCGCTTTCCTGCTTGAACGATAGCGGCGTCAACGGATTGACGACGATCCGGGCGAGGCGGCCGCTGTCCAGCATGCCCTCGTCCAGGTCGAAGACCCAGGACCGGGTCTGCTTCGCCATCAAGCGCCGTTGCAGGCGGTTCGCCAGCTTGGCGATCACCCCCTGCATGTGCACGAGCTGGTGGTCGAGCATCAGGCGCAGCCGCGCCAATTCGTCCGGATCGCACAGATCCTCGGCGCTGACCGTCTCGTCGTATTCGGTGGTAAAGGCGCGATAGCCGGGACCGTCCGGGTCGTTTCGGCGGTCGCCATGCGGATGCCAGGGCTGGCCCGGGGCGTCCGGATCGTCGAGCCCCATCTCCTCGCGCATCTCGCCGTCCGAATCGTCGGGGTCGCCGGTCGCCTCCGCCTCGTCGCCGGTCTGCGGTTCGCTGTCCATGGCGTCGGAATCGGCCGAGACCTCCTCGCCCTGGCGTTCGCCGCTGTCGGGGGTCTCGGCGCTGTCGTCCTGTTCGCCGCCGTCTTCCTGGTCGTCGGGTTCCGACTCCTCCTCGATCCCGACATCCATGTCGAGATCGGCGAGCAGGCGCCGGGCGATCCGGGCATAGGCGTCCTGGTCGTCGATCACCGCGCCCAGCTTGCCGATATCCCGGCCGATCTTGCCCTCGACCCAGGAACGCCAGAGCTCGACGGCCCCGCGCGCCGAGGGCGGCGGTGCCTCGCCGGTCAGGGTCTCGCGCGCCATCAGCCGCATCACGTCGGCCAACGGCACCTGGTCGCGTTCGGTGGCGCGGTCGAAACCCTGACGCCGATAGCGGTCATTGAGGGCGGCGCCGAGGTTGTCGGCGACGCCGCCCATCTG
>JABDIP010000142.1 GCA_013003675.1 Inquilinus sp. | reverse complement strand
GATGCCGATGGCGTGGCCACGCTGACGCTGAACCGGCCCACGGCGCGCAACGCCCTGTCGGCGGCCCTGATGGCGACCCTGCACGAGCAGGTCGAGGAAATCGCCGACGACCGCGGCGTGAAGGTGGTGGTGATCGACGGCGCTGGCCCGGCCTTCTGCGCTGGCCACGATCTGAAGGAGATGCGCGCCAATCCCGGCCGCGAGGCCTATGAGCGGCTGTTCCGCCAATGCTCGCGACTGATGATGGCGATCGTCAAACTGCCGAAGCCGGTGATCGCCAAGGTGCACGGCATCGCCACCGCCGCTGGCTGCCAGCTGGTAGCTACCTGCGACTTGGCGGTCGCCGCGGAGGACGCGCGTTTTGCGACGCCGGGGGTGAATATCGGCCTGTTCTGCTCGACGCCGATGGTCGCCCTTAGCCGTGCCGTCGGCCGCAAGGCGGCGATGGAGATGCTGTTGACCGGCGACCTGATCCCGGCGGCGGATGCCAAGCGGATCGGCCTGGTCAACCGCGTCGTACCGGCCGCGGCGCTGGATCGCGAGACGACCGCGCTCGCCCGCCAGATCGCCGACAAATCGCCCCTGGTGCTGTCGATCGGCAAGGAGGCTTTCTACCGCCAGGCCGAGATGGGGTTGAAGGACGCCTACGACTTCGCCAGCGAGGCGATGACGCGGAACATGCTGGCGCGCGACGCCGAGGAAGGCATCGACGCCTTCCTGCAAAAGCGGCCGCCCGAATGGCAGGGGCGGTAGGGCGCCCGTGGCCGGCCATGAGACCTATGGCGACGACCACATCCGCGGCATCCTCGGCCGGGTCAAGACGATCGCCATGGTCGGGGCCAGCCCGAACTGGAACCGGCCGAGCTATTTCGCGATGACCTATCTGCAGGGCAAGGGCTATCGGGTGATCCCGGTCAACCCGCGCGCCGCCGGCCAGGAAATCCTCGGTGAAACCTGTTACGCCAGCCTGGACGAGGTGCCGGTGCCGATCGATATGGTCGACATCTTCCGCGGCTCCGACGCCGCGGCGGGGATCGTCGACGAGGCGCTTGCATTGCAGCCGCAGCCGGGTGTGATCTGGATGCAGCTCGGCGTGCGCAACGACGCGGCGGCGGCGAAGGCGGAAGCCGCCGGCCTGACCGTGATCATGAACCGCTGTCCGAAGATCGAGTGGGCCCGGCTCAATGGGGAATTGAGCTGGACCGGGTTCCGCTCGAACGTGATCTCCTCGAAAAGAAGGAAACTGAGGCAATGAGCGACAACAAGACCCCCGGCTTCGACACCCTCGCCATCCACGCCGGCGCCTCGCCCGACCCGGCGACCGGCGCGCGGCAGACGCCGATCTACCAGACGACCTCCTTCGTGTTCGACGATGTCGACCATGCGGCGTCGCTGTTCAACCTGCAGAAGCTCGGCTTCATCTATTCCCGCCTCACCAACCCGACGACCTCGGTGCTGGAGGAGCGGTTGGCGAGCCTGGAGGGCGGGGTCGGTGCGACCGCCACCGCCTCCGGCCATGCGGCGCAGCTCCTGGCCCTGTTCCCGTTCATGGAGCCGGGAGCGGAGATCGTCGCCGCCCGCAAGCTCTATGGCGGCTCTATCAACCAGATGGGCAACAGCTTCAAGCGCGCCTTCGGCTGGAACACCACCTTCGTCGATTCCGACGATCCGGAGAACTTCCGCAAGGCGGCGACCGACAAGACCCGCGCCCTCTTCATCGAGAGCCTGGCGAACCCGGGCGGCGTGGTTTCCGATATCGCGGCGATCGCCAAGGTGGCGAACGAGCTCGGCGTGCCGCTGATCGTCGACAACACCATGGCCACGCCCTATCTGTGCCGGCCGATCGAACATGGTGCCGACATCGTCGTGCATTCGACGACCAAGTTCCTTTCCGGCAACGGCACCTCGATCGGCGGCATCGTCGTCGACAGCGGCAAGTTCAACTGGGCGCAAAGCGACAAGTTCGCCGGGCTGACCGCCGAGGACCCCGGCTATCACGGCCTCAAATTCTTCGAGACCTTCGGCGAGCTGGCCTACACTTTCCACGGCCACGCGGTGGGCTTGCGCGACCTCGGCGTCAACCAGCAGCCGATGAACGCCTTCCTCACCCTGCTCGGCATCGAGACCCTGTCGCTGCGCATGGAACGGCACTGCGAGAACGCGCTGAAGGTGGCGGAGTACCTGGAAGGCCACGACCAGATCGACTGGGTCGAGTATGCCGGCCTGCCCTCGTCGCGCTACCACGAGCAGGCCAAGAGATACACGCCGCGCGGCGCCGGCGCGGTATTCACCTTCGGCCTCAAGGGCGGCTACGACGCCGGCGTCAAGCTGGTCGAGAGCGTCGAGCTGCTCAGCCACCTCGCCAATATCGGCGATGCCCGCTCGCTGATCATCCACCCGGCCTCGACGACCCACCGCCAGCTCAGCCCCGAGGCGCTGGAAGCGGCCGGTGCCGGGCCCGATGTGGTGCGGCTGTCGATCGGCCTGGAAGACCCGGCCGACGTCATCGCCGATCTCGAGCAAGGGCTGGCGAAGGCGGCCGCGGCGGCCCCGGCGGCGGCGGAGTAGCGGCAGGCGAAATGATGGCCAGGCCCGCGTCGCGACCCAGCGGCGCGGGCCGCTTCATTCCTGGCTACCGCCTAGGTTTCTGCGCCTTCAGCCCGTCCTGCAGCTCGGCGACGTTGCGGTTGAACCATTGGGTTCGCGCGGTGCGCCAGCGGTCCGGGGTGCCGTCGAGCAGGAAGGAGAGCAGCGTGAAGCGGCAGCCCTTGGTGACATCCAGCGCCTCGTGCAGCAGCGAGCACGAAAACACGACCGCATCGCCGGTTCCCGGCCGGTAGAGGTTCGGCCCGAACTCGGGAAACCGCAGTTCTCCGCCTTCGTACTCCTCGGTGTTCAGATTGAGGGTCATGGCGAAGCGACGCTGGGCCTTGTCGGGGATCGAGTTGTCGCGGTGAGGCCTAAAGAAACCGCCCTCCTCGGCGTCGTAGCGGACGATCTTGAACTCCTCGACCCGCGACAGTTTGGTGTCGAAGGCGCGCTCCACCTCCGGCTGGATGCGGCGGAACACCGTGTCGGAGATCTCGGCGAACAGCGCCGGGTCCTGGACGTGATGATCGCGCCGGCGTTTCACATCGTGACGGATCTCCTTCGCCTGACGGCCGGACTTGCCCATGGTGATGGTACCGCTCTCGCGGTTGCCGCGCTCGTGCCAGATCGCGATCAGCCGCTGGCAGAACGCGCGGTCGAGGACCCGCGGCACGATCAGCACCGGTGCCGGCATCGTCACCGTTTCCGCCTCCGACACCGGCCCCAGCCGGTCGAGGCAGGCGAGTGCCTGCCGGGCGTGCGAGGCGAGGCCGCGGCCCTGGATCGTCTCGAGCACCCGCTGGCTGAAATCGAGCACGAATGTCACCACCGAACCGAGCGCCTGCGCCCCGCTCTTGCGCGGGTCGAGCACCGGGACGCCATAGCGCCGACGGACCCGGCCGCCGGGATCGGTGAACAGCAGGAAGGGCGGTTCTTCCGCCGCCGCCAGCGCGACGTTGGCGTCGAGGGCGTCGGTGTTGACCGCGTAGAATTCGACGCCGCGCTCGGCGAGGGCCGCATGCTGCCGAACCAGGGCGTCCAGCTCGGCCCGATAGGCCGCCTTGCCGTTTCCCGGATAGAAGTGCAGCACGATCCGGCCGCCCTGCACCAGATTGTACCAGGGATCGACCGACCGGTTCTGGTCCGGCAACAGGAAGTCCGGCGCCCGGTCGCCCGGTGCGAGCGGCGCCTCGCGGTCGGCGATCGCTGGTACCGGCAATCCCTGAACCCTTGCGCTCATCGGCCGCAGACCTCCCTCTTGCGCCCTACTCCGCCGCGACCGCCGCGACGGCCGGTGCCGGCGGCGGCACCGCCCTGGGCAGCAGCAGGGCCGCGATGCAGGCAACGAGGCCGGTCGCCGCCAGGATCCAGAGCAGCGCGCCGAAGCCGCCGCCGAGGCGGTAGGCGAAGGCGACCAGCTCGACCGACAACGGCGCCACGCCGAAGGCGAGGACGAATTTGAGCCCGAAGGCGAAGCCGCGATGCCGCCCCGGCGTATAGCGTGCCAGCAGCAGGTTCTCCGCCGGCAGCAGGGCGCCGCCGACGAATATGGTCACCGTCGCCGCCACCAGCAACGGCAGATCGAACAGCCCGGCGAGCAGGGCCAGCAACGGCACGTGCAGCACCAGCCCGCCGATATAGACGGTCCGCAACGGCAGCCGGTCGCTCAGATAGCCGCCGGCCAGTTGCGACAGCGCGCCGACCAGGTAGACGGCGGTGACCAGGCCGCCGACGCCGAGCAGCGCGCCGCCGGTCAGCCCGACCATCCGCTCGTCGAACAGCTTGGGCATCGCCACCTGCAGCGCGTTGAAGATCAACCCGCCGCTGATCATGGTGACCGTCAGCACCAGGAAGGTGCGGACCAACTCGCCGCGCACCGGCGCCGGTTCGGGCATGCGGTCGGCGCTGCGATCCCGGACGCGGCCGCGCCATACCACCGACCACAGGGCGAGGCCGGCGACGGCGGAAAGGACACCGGGCACGATGAACGCGGCCCGCCAGCCGATCGTCTCGGTCAGCACGCCGGCGACCAGCGCCGCCCCGGCGACGCCAAGACTGCCGAAGATGCCGACGATCCCCATGGTCTGGCCGCGCTTCTCGGCGTGGCGCACGACCCAGGAAAAGCCGACCGGGTGGTAGATCGAGGCGCCGATGCCCAGCACCGCAAGGGCGATCCCCAGCGCCGCCGGCCCGTCGACCAGCCCGGCGGCCACCGACCCGAAGCCGGTGACCAGGAAGAAGACGATCATCATCCGGCTGGCGCTCCAGCGGTCGCCGAGCCAGCCGGCCAGGGGCGCGCCCACCCCGACCATCAGGCTGCCGATGGTCCAGACCCGGATCATCGTGTCGTAGGGCATCTGCCAAAGGTCGACGAGGCCGATTACGATGGTCAGGTAGAGGCCGGTCAAGACATGCATGGTCGCATGGCCAATGCAGGCGAACGCGACGACCAATCGATCCGAGTGCTGATCCAAATTCCGCCGCCGTTCGTACTATGGTTAACGTCTGTTTACTTTTGTTCGACGCGAAAAACGACAGTCGACCCGCCACTACATTGCCACAGAGGCAACAAATCCTCGCCTTGACACATCGATACGATGTATCCATGACGTACCAGCATCGACCAGCCGACTTCCTGGAGCCGATCGACCTCGATCGCGTCGTCTGGGACCCGGAATACCGCGCGGAAGTTCGCGTGGCGCTGGCGAATGCGGAGTCGCTTCAGTTCGAACTGGAACAGGTCTCCGCGTCGATCCAGTCGAGATAGTCCGGGTTTCCGCCAACCACCGGCAGGCCGACGACGCACGGGCAGTCGTAGGAATGCAGCCTACGCACCCGTTCGGTCAAGGAATCTAGCAGATCGTCGCGGGTCTTGGCGATCAGCACCGTCTCTGACGCCTCCTCGATCTTCCCCTGCCAGCGATAGATCGACCGCATGCCGCCGATCAAATTGGCGCAGGCGGCCAGCCTCTCCTCGACCAGCGCCCGGCCGATCCGGCTCGCCTCTTCCGCCGAGCCGGTCGTGATGTATACCCAAATCGCCGGCATCGTTGCCCGACCTTCCCCTTCCAGCCTTCCCCCTCGCACCCGTATGCACTAGGGTTTTCGCCCCAACGCGCGGTCGCCAGCATAGACCCGGCGGCCGACGAGAGGGAGGAATTGCCGCGCCATGCCCGTTCCGTCGCAACCGGCGACATCCCACGCTCGCCCGCCTGCCCGCCCCGGCGGCAGGAGCGGCAAGCCGAGCAAGGCACAGCGACTCTGGCTGGCCCGCGGCCTCGACCAGCCCGGCGGCAAGCTGCCCCTGTTCGACAACAATGGCACCAGGGTCAGCCGGCGCACCGTCGAGGCCTGTATGGCGGCCGGCTGGTGCGTCCCATGGTTCGACAACCCGACCAAGCCGGATTGGCTGGTCTGCCGCCTGACCGAAGCGGGACGTCGGATATTGCTCGGCGGTGAAGGACAGCG
>JABDIP010000121.1 GCA_013003675.1 Inquilinus sp. | reverse complement strand
CATAGCTGAGCGTGTCGCCGGCATCCGGGTCGCTGGCCGCAACCGTTCCGACGGCGTCGCCGTTGCTGGCGCCCTCGGAGACCGAGAAGCTCTGATCCGCCGCGCCCGGTGCCTCGTTGGCATCCGTCACACCGATGGGGATGTCGGCGGTGTCGGTGAGACCCGCGGCGTCGGTGACCGTCACGGTCACGGTCCGCGAGGGCGTGGTCTCGTGATCCAGCAGCGAGGCATCCGCCACGGTGACCGCGCCGGTGGCGGGGTCGATGGCGAAGGCGCCGTCGGCGTTGCCGCCGGTGATGGCGTAGGAGAGCGTGTCGCCGGCATCCGGGTCGCTCGCCGCCACCGTGCCGACGGCGTCGCCGTTGGAGGCGCCCTCGGAGACCGAGAAGCTCTGGTCGGCAGCGACCGGCGCCTCGTTGGCGTCGGTCACGCCGATGGTGATGTCGGCGGTGTCGGTCAGGCCGGCGGCGTCGGTCACCGTCACGGTGACGGTCCGCGAGGGCGTCGTCTCATGATCCAGCAGCGAGGCATCAGCCACGGTGACCGTGCCCGTCGCCGGATCGATGGCGAAGGCGCCATCGGCGTTGCCGCCGGTGATGGCGTAGGAGAGCGTGTCGCCGGCGTCGGGGTCCGACGCGGCGACGGTGCCGACGGCGTCGCCGTTGCCGGCGCCCTCGGAGACCGAGAAGCTCTGGTCGGCGGCGACCGGCGCCTCGTTAGCGTCGGTGACGCCGATGGTGATGGCCGCGGAGTCGGTGAAACCGGTGCCGTCGGCGACCGTGACCGTCAGCGTCCGCGACGGTGTCGATTCGTGGTCGAGCAGGCCGGCGTTGGCCACCGTGATGGCGCCCGTCGCGGGGTCAATGGCGAAGGCGCCGTCTCCATTGCCGCCGGTGATGGCGAAGCTGAGGATGTCGCCGGTGTCGGGGTCGGTGGCAACAAGGGTACCGACGGTGTCGCCGTTGCCGGCATTCTCCGCGAGGTAAAAGCTGGCTGCGGCCAGCACCGGCGGGCCGCCGCTCGGCGGCGGAGGCGGGGGGGCGGTCGAGCCGACATCAACGACGCTGCCGTCGGCGGGTGTCGCGGGTTGCACGGCGGCGGCGAGCACGATGCGGTCACCATCGGCGGCCGGCGTGCCGGCATCCTCGGTCTCGGCAATCGGGCCGATCGGGTTGATATTGGTCGTCGACCGGTTGAGGCCGTCCGCATCGGGCGGCGGCGGATTGCCAAGCGTGTCCGCGGGACCTTCGGTCTCGGACGGAGCGCCGGCGTTATTGACGCCGCTCCCCGAGCGGCGGCCTTCGAAGGCGCCGGAATCGCGGCTTGTGGCGTCGCGGTGGAGTGGATCGCGACCGATGGGGGCCTGGCCGTCCTCGCCGGTTCCGGCACCGCCGCGATCACTACGGCTGCCGTAGTGGATATTCGGCAGGTCGACGATTTCCTGCGAGGCGGCGCCCGACTCCGTCGGCGGATCGATATCCTCCTCGGGCCGGTCCTTGCGGTCCGGCGCCTCGGACTCCTTGCCAAGGTCGAAGAGGTCGTCGCTGTCCTTAGCGCGGTTAGCGCGACCCCGGCTGTCCATGCCGTCTGCGGCCATTGCTCGGTCCCATGGGCTTGGCCAAAGCCAATATCAGGCTTCTGACTCGTTATTTCTTGTACGATCGCAAGTAATAAACATAGTTCGTGTTAATAATCCGTGTACTTTTCGGTAATATATTTTCGCGAATTCATTATGGTTAACTTCAACCCAAATTTCGTGCTCGCAACACCTTAAGGTAGAGTGAGATGTCAAATCCGTTATAAATAAAGTTGAAATATAGCGGGCCAGAGCTGCCGCCATTACAGTCTTGTTTACCATTACGAAAGGTCCAACCCTTAGAAATTAGGGCGTATTGACCCTCTTTAGGGTCCGAGAACGGGGCTCGCGTTTCGCGGTTCCCGATGGTGCAGGTGCGGAACGACGGTTCCCGGAGTTGACGTAAATGGCTGGAACGAGGCGACTAGAAACGCCCAAGGGCTGGGGGCGACCCGACGTCCTCGCCGCCTCGTTCAGCATCAATCTGCTGTCCCTGGCCCTGCCGATCGTCATTCTGCAGGTCTATGACCGGGTGCTGCCAAACGCCGCGCTCGACTCGTTCACCATCATGGCGATCGGCCTGTGCGGCGTCGTCCTGGTCGAGGCGGCGCTGCGCATCGGCCGCTCCTACATCATGAGTTGGACCGGCGCCCGATTCGAGCACGCCACGGCCGTCGAGGCGTTCGACCGGATCCTGGGTGCCGACATCATGCAGTTCGAGAAGGACGAGCCAGGCTCGTATCTTGACCGGCTGCAGGGCCTGGACAGTCTGCGAGACTATTACTCGGGACAGGCGGCCCTGGTGCTGGTCGATCTGCCCTATGTCTTCCTCTATATCGGCCTGATCTGGTTCATCGCCGGCTGGCTGGTGGTCGTGCCGCTGCTGCTGCTGGTCGTCTTCACGGTCTTCGCGATCTATGTCGGCAGCCGCCTGCGCAATGCGATGCAACGCCGTTCCGATACCGACGAGCGGCGGTACAATTTCATTATCGAGATCCTTTCGGGGATCCATACCATCAAGTCGATGGCGATGGAGCCGGTCATGCTGCGCCGCTACGAGCGGCTGCAGAGCCAGTCGGCGGAGTCGGTCTACGATCTGAGCCGTATCAGCAGCATCAGCCAGGGCCTGGGCAGTTCGCTCGGCCAGGTGGCGATGGTGGCGATCGTCTGTGCCGGCGCGTTCTCCGTCGTCGACGGCGCATTGACCATCGGCGGCCTCGCCGCCAGCACCATGCTGGCCGGCCGTTCGCTGCAGCCGATCCTGCGCTCGATGGGACTGTGGACCCAGTTCCAGGCCGTAAGGCTGGCACGCAGGCGTCTCGACGAGGTGTTCGAACTGGACAGCGACGGCGCGGCCGGGGCCAGGCGGGCCGATGTCGCCAGCAGCGGCATCTCGGGCCGTATCGCCCTGGAGGGTGTCAGCTTCCGCTATGGCGAAGACGAACCGCCGATACTCGACCGCGTTTCGCTGGAGATCTCGCCGGGCGAGGCGATCGGTGTCACCGGCGACAATGGTTGCGGCAAGAGTACGCTCCTGAACCTGATGATGGGCATCCTGCGCCCGACCGAGGGGCGGGTGCTGGTCGACGGCCAGGACATCGCCGAGATCGATCCGGTCGCGCTGCGTTCGGCGATCGGCTATATGCCGCAACGCGGCGGCGTGTTTCGCGGCACGTTGTTGGACAATCTGACGATGTTCCGCGACGGCGAGGCGATCGAACGCGCCATCGATTTGAGCCGCGCGATCGGCCTGGACGACGTGATAACCCGCCTGCCGCGCGGGCTCGACACGCGCCTGGGCGAGGCCAGCGTCGAAACCCTGCCGGAGGGCGTGCGCCAGCGTATCGTGATCGTGCGGGCGCTGGTCGGGCTGCCGCCGATCATCCTGTTCGACAACGCAAGCGTCGCCCTCGACCAGGCGAGCGACCGGCGCCTGGCGACGGTGTTCGAGCGCTATCGCGGCGCGCGGACCATGGTGATGGTCAGTCACCGGCCCTCCCTGCTGCGCATCTGCGATCATACCTTCCGGCTCGCCAAGGGCAGGCTGGAGCCGTTCGAACTGCCGGACAGCGTCGCGCCGGTGCGCAAGCAGATCGAGTCGCAGGCGCCGATCGCGCTTGGCGGCGGAGCCGCCTCGTGAACGCGGCAACCCTGCAACTGGCGCGCCCGGAGCCGCTGGTCGCGGCGCTGCGCGACAACAAGCTGGGCGAGTTCAGCGCCGCCTCGCCGGTCGCCGCCTGCCTGATGCCGCTCTTGGAGGCGCTGGAATGGCGCGGCGGCCCGCGCGATGTGGCCGAGGCACTGCCGCATTTCGCCGATACGCTCGACCTGATCGACCTGCGCAACGTGCTGGTCACGCTGGGCTTCGAGAGCGAGGCCAAGCCAACCACCCTGCGCCGGCTCGAGCAGCGTCTGCTGCCCTGCCTCTTCGTCCCCGAAAACGGCGGCGCCCTGGTCTTGCGGTCGATCGACGAGCGCGGCTTCGAGGGTTTCGACGGCGACACGCGACAGGATGTGCGCATCGATGTCGATGGCCGGCGCGGCACCGCCTATTTCTTCACGTTGATCGACGGCCCCGACGCCGCCACGGCGCAACCGAACGGGTCCTGGTTCGCCGGCATTATCGGGCGGTTCCGCCGCACCCTCTATCAGCTCCTCGGCCTGACGCTGGTCCTGAACCTGGTGGCACTGGCGGTGCCGCTGTTCATCATGGTCGTCTACGACAAGGTCATCGGTGCCCATTCGATCGAGACGCTTCCCAGCCTCGCAATCGGTATCGTCGTGGCGCTGGCGGCCGATATCGTCCTGCGACTGATCCGCGCCCGGCTCGTCGGCGGCGTCGCCGGCAGGCTGGACTATATTCTTGGTGCCGAGGCGTTCCGCCAGGTGCTGGCGCTGCCGCCCGCGGCGACCGAGCGCTCGACCATTGGCTCCCAGGTCTCCCGGCTGAAGGAGTTCGAGTCGGTCCGCGACTTCTTTACCGGCCCGCTGGCGGCGGTACTTCTCGAAATGCCGTTCATGATCCTGTTCCTCGGGGTCATCGCGGCGCTGGCCGGGCCGGTCGCGCTGATCCCGCTGGCGATGATCGTCGCCTTTGCCGTCGTCGGCTGGCTGCGTCTGCCGCGGCTGCGCGAGACGGTGGCGACCGCCGGGCGGGCGCGCGGGGAACGGCAGAACTTCCTGGTCGAGACCTTCGCCAATCTGCGGATCGTCAAGGCGTCGGCCGCCGAGCCGATCTGGCGCGACCGGTTTCGAGCCCTCTCGGCGGAGGCGGTGACGACCAGCAACGCGACCGCCAAGCGGTCGGTCTGGCTGCAGACCATCGCCCATTCGCTGATGGTGATCGCCGGCATCGCCGTGCTGTGGTTCGGCACCCTGCGCGTCGTCGACGGGCTGATGACGATCGGCGCGCTGATCGCCACCATGGCCCTGGTGTGGCGCGTGCTGTCGCCGTTGCAGGCCGGTTTCCTGGCGTTCAGCCGTCTGGAGCAGGTCAAGCAGAGCATCCGACAGCTCAACCTGCTCATGCAGCTGCGGCCGGAGAGCAAGATCGGCAAGTCATCGCTGCTCGGCCGCAGCTATGGCGGACGGATCGTCTTCGACCGGGTCAGCTTCCGCTACGCCGCCGATGGCGATCCGGCCCTGCTGGGGGCCGCCTTCACCGCCAAGCCGGGCGAATTGGTGGCGATCCTGGGCCAGAGCGGCGCCGGCAAATCGACGTTGTTGAAGCTGGCCTCGGGCCTCTACTATTCCCAGGCCGGTTCGGTCTCGATCGACGGCATCGATCTGCGGCAGATCGATCCGGTCGAGATGCGCCGGACCGTCGCCTATGTGCCGCAGAGCTCGAGCCTGTTCTATGGCACGATCGCACAGAATTTGCGCTTCGCCGATCCGACCGCCAGCGACGACCAGTTGGCCGCCGCGACGCTCGAGGCCGGGTTGCTGCAGAGCATTCTCGACCTGCCGGACGGTTTCGACACGCGGATCGGCAGCCGGACCCACACCCGCCTGCCCTTCGGCTTCGCCCAGCGCCTGTTCATCTCCCGCGCCCTGCTGCGGCGGGCGCCGATCATGCTGCTCGACGAACCGGCGACCAATCTGGACGAGGGCGGCGACCACATGCTGATGGATTTGATGGAGCGGCTGCGCGGACGCTCGACAATCCTGATGGTCACCCATCGCCCCAGCCACATCCGCCTCGCCGACAAGGCGGTCGTGCTCGACCAGGGCATGGTGCAGTTCGTCGGACCGCCGGAAGGCGCGATTTCGTTCATGCAAGGCACGGTCTCATGAGTCAGGCATCCACGACACCGCCGACCCCCTATCCCGGCCGCGGCATTCGCGCCCGGTCGCGGTTTCTGATCCAGTCGATCCGGCTGGAGGAGAAAGGCCCGCCCGGCGCGCTGTCGACGGCGATGCTGCTGATCTGCGGCCTGATCCTGGCGGCGATCGTGTGGGCCATGTTCACCACCGTCGACGAGGTGGCGGTCGCGCGGGGCGAGGTGGTGCCGGCCGGTTCGATCCACTCGGTGCAGCATCTCGAGGGCGGCATCGTCGCCGCCATCCTGGTCCGCGAGGGCGACATGGTGGAGGCCGAGCAGCCGCTGCTGCGCCTGGCGCCGTCATCGACCCGGTCGGATCTGAACCAGATGCTGACCCGCCGGGCGGCGCTGCTTTTGCAGGCCGAGCGGCTCCGCGCCTTCGCCGAGGACCGGCAGCCGGATTTCGATGCGGTTGTCGACGGCTTCGAACAGGCGAAGGCGGACCAGCGGGCGCTCTTCAACACCCAGGTCGCCAACCGGACCAACCAGGTCGTTGTCGTGCAGAGCCAGTTCACGCAGGAAGACGGCGAACTGCAGCGGTTGACCAACCGGGCCGCGTCGCTGCGCGAGCAGGGCGATTTCCTGCGCGAGGAGCTGGAGATCCGCCGCCGGCTGCTGGAGCAAGGGC
>JABDIP010000440.1 GCA_013003675.1 Inquilinus sp. | reverse complement strand
TGGCCCGGAAGTCGACCGCGTCCTCGTCGATGCCCTCCAGCAGCGCCCAGGCGATTTCGGTCAGCCGCGCCTCGGTGTAGCGCATGGCGGCGGCGTTATCGCCGTCGATATTGCCGAAATTCCCCTGCCCCTGGATCAGCGGATAGCGCTGGGCGAAATCCTGCGCCAATCGGACCAGGGCATCGTAGACGGCGACGTCGCCATGGGGGTGGAACTGGCCGATCACGTCGCCGACCACGCGCGCCGATTTCTTAGGCGTCGCCTCGGGGCCGAGGCGGAGCTGGCGCATCGCGTGCAGCAGGCGGCGATGCACCGGCTTCAGCCCGTCGCGCACGTCGGGCAGAGAGCGGGCCGTGATCGTCGACAGCGCGTAGGCGAGATAGCGCTCGCCCAGCGCGTCGGCGAAGGGAATAGGCGGGAAATCGGTGGCGGAGGAGGAATCGCTCATGGCGCCGGGAAGATACCAGATGTTGTGGCGGCGCGACGATATCTCTCGACATACCGGGTCCGCGCCGGCGGCACCGGCAGGTGGTTCTGGCCGAACAGGTTTCGTTCGAGAAAGTGCCCGGTCAGGTCGAGCCCTTCCAGCACCGCCGCCGGTTCCGCCGCGCCCCGTCCGACCAGGAACCCGGGCAAGGGTAGCAGCCGGTCGCGGTAGGGTTCGCCCGCCGACAACGAGACCGCCCGGCCGCTGCGCGGGCTGACATAGGCGAGGTCGTCGTTGACGCCGGACGCCGCGCAGCGCTTCAGGTCGAGGCCGAAGCCGAGCGCCCCGAGTACGCCGATTTCCCACTGCACATAGGCGGCGTCCCAATGCCGCCCGGTCAGCGCGGCGAGCAGCGCCTCCAACCCCTCGAAGACACCGGGCACTACCGCCCGCTCCGGCACCGCCGCCTCGACCACGGCGCAGGCCGAGGCCAGCGCCGCCAGCCGCAGCGGGTCGTCGATGACCAGCGCCGCGGCGCTCGTCGTCGGCTCGACCGCATAGCTGCCGAGATGCTCGGCCAGCCGCGCCCGCCAGCGGGCCCGGACGCCGGTCCCCGGCTGCAACTGGGCGCGCAACTTCTGGCCCCGGGCGAGGCCGGCATGGCGGCCATGGTCGCGGGTCAGTAGCATCACGATGATGCCGCTCTCGCCATGCGACCGAGTCGACAAGACGATTCCGTCGTCGCTCCACTCCATCGCTAGGGGCCTGTCCCGGTCATGACGACAGGCGCCGGCGCGCGGCGCAGAAAGATCCAGAGGAACATCAGCGACGCGGCGAGCAGGGCGGCGGTCAGCCCGTGCGGAGACCACGCCCGCAGGGCGCCGCCGCCGGCCGCCGGACCGACCGCCATGCCGACCGTGTAGGCCATGATGAAGGCGGCGTTGGCGCCGGCCAGCCCGCCGGCGGCGCCCCGGTCGCCCAGCATCACCAGCCCGACGGTGTAGTAGCCGGCCACCGTCCCGCCCCAGACGAACACCACGACCAGCAACGCCGGCAACCAGGAAACCGCGGCCGGCAGCGCCAACACGGCCAGGATCGTCACCAGCGTCAGCCCGGCCAGCAGGCTGCGCCGCTCGACATGGTCGGCGAGCCAGCCAATCGGCATCTGCAGCAGGATCGAGCCGGCGGCGAAGACGGAGATCGCCAACAGCGCCGACGCCGCGTCCAGCCCGGCGGCCAATCCCCAGACCGGCAGCAGGCCGAACACGGTCGCCTCGCCGATCCCGGCGAACAGGGCGGCGGCGGCGATGGCCGGCGCCCTGGCCAGGATCCGCAGCACCGCGGCCGGCGATACGGTCGAGGTCATGGCCGGCGCCAGCCGCCCGGCTGCCAGCACCGGCAGGCAGGCGAAGAGGAGCAACCCGCCGCCGACCAGGAACGGCGCCGCCCCGTCGGCGCCGACGACGGTCAGCAAGCCCGGTCCGGAGGCGCCCCCCGCCGCCCACAAGGTGGCGTAGAGCGCGATCACCCGGCCACGCCGGTCGCTTGTCGCCAGGCTGTTGATCCAGGTCTCGCCGATGATCCAATCGAGCGCACCGCCAACGCCCAGCGCCACGCGCAAGGCGAACCATGCGCCGAGGTGCGGCAGGAACGGGAACGCGCCAAAGGCCGCCGCCGCCAGCAACAGACCGGCCAACATTGCCGGAACCGCGCCGATATGTTGGATCAGCCGCGGCACGAACGGGCCGACACCAAGGATGGCCAGGGCGTAAACCGCGGCGTTCAGGCCGATGGTCAGGCTGTCATGGCCGGCGGCGCTCATGGTCAGCGCGATCAGCGGCGCCGCCATGCCGATGGTGATCCCCGCCGCCACCGCGCTCGACAACATGGCCGCCAGGCTCAAGCGGCGTTGTCCCGGCGTCAGGGTGTCGGCGATCATCGATACACTGTATCGGCGGCGCCGTGCGGCGCCAACGTCGCCCCTGCTCGCGCGCGTGACCGCGACCGACGGCGCTTGCCGTGAGGCCGGGGACACCTACCTAAGCTGTATGAAACCATCGCTCGCCATCGTCGCCGGCCTCGCGATCGCACTCGGCGCCTGCGACTCCCTGCCGCCACCGTCCGGTGACTGCGCCTTTGTCGAGTTGGAACACCTGGCGCGGCCCCGCGACAGTTCCGGCAGCACCTTGATCTGCAACCCGCGTCGGGTCAGCCCGGCCTATGTCGACCGCTACTTCCCCGGATTCGAATGGAGTAGCGGGTCGTCCTGACCCGCCTGACCGTTCAGCGGTCCTTGCACATCAGGCTGTAAGCACTGTTCCATTGCCAGTTGAACGCCTCGTTGAACTTGGCCAGCGTGTATTGCTGGTTCGGCCCCTTGGCCGGGTCGTGGGCGATCACGTGGTCGCCGATCACGCCGACGACCACGATGATGTGCCCGTACTTTCCACCCTTGTATGCGACGAGGATCCGGGTATAGAGCGGCCCGTTGTCACGCAGCGCCTGCTCCAGCTCGTCGGCGGTGAACTTCTTCGACGAGGGTATCGACAACTGGCGCAGCTCTTCGTTCTTGATGAATTGCGGGTATTCGGCGCCGGTGATGCCCCGGCTGGTGTTGCCCTGATGGCCGGCCGCGAACGCCTCGGGATGGCCGAGGCGCGGACCCGCCTCGTAGAAGTACGAGATCATGCAGCACGACGCATACCAGCAGCCGAACGGATCGCTCTGGGGATTGTTCGGGTTCCCGTAGTTGACCTGCGAAACGTAGGGGACGTTGAGGACATATTGGGAAGACATGATTTCGGCACCCCTGTCGGTCTTGGATGGGATACCGATAGCGCCGATTCCCGGGCTCTGCTGTGATCGCCGCCACTCGCCTCCCTTCGGCGGTCAGGCGTTGTAGTCCAGCCCCCAGTCGCGATAGCGGTCGGGGTCATCGCCCCAGTGCTCGCGCACCTTGACGAACAGCGACAAATGGACCCGCCGCTCCAGCAGCGACTCCAGCTCCTCCCGGGCGGCCGAGCCGATCGCCTTGATCATCTGGCCGCCCTTGCCAAGCACGATCGCTTTCTGGCTGTCGCGCTGGATGTAGACCACCTGGGCGATGCGCACACTGCCGTCCTCGCGCTCCTCCCAGCTCTCCGTCTCGACGGTCGCCGAATAGGGCAGTTCCTGACGCAGCCGCAGGAACAGCTTTTCCCGGGTGATCTCGGCGGCGAGCAGCCGTTCCGGCATGTCGGAGAGCTGGTCGTCCGGATAGAGCCACGGCCCCTCCGGCAATGCCGTTTCCAGTGCATGGCGAAGATCGTCGATCCCGTCGCCGGTCAGCGCCGAGATCATGAAGGTCGCCTCGAAGGCGCCGCGTTCGTTCAGCGCCGCGCTCATCTCCAGCAGCCTGGCGCGCGGCGCGACATCGACCTTGTTCAGCGCCAGCATGGCCCGGCGACCGGTCTTGGCCAGCCCGTCGACGATCGACCAACTCTCTTTGCTCACCCGGCCCTGCGACGCGTCGACCAGCAGCACGACGATGTCGGCATCCTGGGCACCGGCCCAGGCGGCGGCGACCATCGCCCGGTCCAGGCGCCGGCGTGGCTCGAAGATGCCCGGCGTGTCGACGAAAACGATCTGGCTGTCGCCTTCGATGGTGATGCCCAGCACCCGGGTCCGCGTTGTCTGCACCTTGGGCGAGACGATCGCCACCTTCGAGCCGACGAACGCGTTGATCAGTGTCGATTTGCCCGCATTGGGCGCTCCGACGAGCGCGACGAACCCACAACGCGGATTGATCGGTACGGTCATCCGCCGTTCGCCCGGTCGGCCTCGGCGCATGTCAGCATCGCGGCGGCGGCGCGGCGCTCGGCGATCCGCTTGGAACTGCCGCTGCCGACCGCCGGCGGCAATCCCTTGATGGTCACCTGAACTTCGAATTCCGGCTTGTGGTCGGGGCCGCTGCGCGACACGGTCGTGTAGTCCGGCAGCGGCAGGCCACGCGCCTGCACCCATTCCTGCAACGCGGTCTTGGCGTCCAGAGGTGGCCGCAGATGACGGTCGATCACCTCGGCGAAGGCCGACCGCACGAACCGCCGTGCCGCCTCCAACCCGCCATCGAGGTAGCGCGCCGCGATCACCGCCTCGCAGCCATCGGCGAGAATCGCCTCGTTCTCGCGGCCGCCATACTCCGCCTCGCCGGCGGAAAGGATGAGATGGCGGCCGAGCTCGATCCCGCGGGCGATCTCGGCCAGGGTCTCGCGGCGGACCAAGTCGGTATGCCGTCGCGCCAGCGCCCCTTCCGGCTCGTCCGGAAATCGCTCGAGCAGCCACTCGGCGACGATCAGCCCGAGCACCCTGTCGCCGAGAAACTCCAGCCGCTCATAGCCG
>JABDIP010000086.1 GCA_013003675.1 Inquilinus sp. | reverse complement strand
CCTCTCCCCGCGCGGGAGAGGGAGGGGCCCGCGCGTTAGCGTGGGAGGGTGAGGGGGCTGGTTTCGCCGGCACGGAAAACCGCTAGAATAAGAAGAAAGACAAACTCAATTTCGACAGTGGAGGAATACCATGGCGCGTGTGGCACTTGTGACAGGAGGGACCAGGGGCATCGGCGAGGCGATCAGCGTTGCCCTGAAGGAGTCCGGCTTTAGCGTTGTCGCCAGCTATGCCGGAAATGACAAGGCGGCCGCCGATTTCACCGAGTTGAACGGGATTCCGGTGAAGAAATTCGACGTTTCCGATTTCGACGCCTGCGTGGCGGCGGTGCACGAGATCGAGCAAGAGGTCGGGCCGGTCGACGTGCTGGTCAACAACGCCGGCATTACCCGCGACAGCACGCTGCACCGGATGAAGCGCGAGCAATGGGATGCGGTGATCGACACCAATCTCGGCTCCTGCTTCAACATGTGCCGGGCGGCGATCGAAGGCATGCGCGAGCGCGGTTTCGGGCGGATCGTGAATATCGGCTCGGTCAACGGCCAGGCCGGCCAATACGGCCAGGTCAATTATGCCGCCGCGAAGTCCGGCATCCACGGCTTCACCAAGGCGCTGGCCCTGGAAGGCGCGGCCAAGGGCATCACCGTCAACGCCATCGCACCCGGCTATATCAACACCGAAATGGTGCGCGCGGTGCCGGCCAACGTGCTGGAGAAGATCGTCGCCACGATTCCGGTCGGCCGGCTGGGCGAGGCCAGCGAGATCGCCCGCGGCGTGCTGTTCCTGGTCGCCGACGAGGCCGGCTATATCACCGGTTCGACCTTGTCGATGAACGGCGGCCAGCACATGTACTGAGCCCCCCGCCGGCAGCGGACTTGCCCGTCGCCCGGGGCTTGGCGTAGACCGAACCCGCGCGACGGACAAGGGACGGCCGGATGGGAAGGGCGAAGACGCCGGCGGCAGACACCGCCGGCACCGCGGCCGCGGGCCGCGACTATCCGGACCGGCCGCTGGTCGGCATCGGCGTCGTCGTCTGGCGCGGCGACCGGGTGTTGCTGGTCAAGCGCGGCAGGCCGCCCCGTAAGGGCCAATGGAGCCTGCCCGGCGGCGCCCAGGAACTCGGCGAGACGGTCTTCGAGGCGGCGGTCCGCGAGCTGCGTGAGGAAACCGGTCTCGAGGTCGAACCGACCGGCATCGTGACCGTCGTCGACAGCATCACCCGCGACGATTCCGGGCAGGTGCGATACCACTACACCCTGGTCGAGATCGCCGCCGAATCGGCCGCCGGCGAGCCGCACGCCGCCGACGACGTCGACGCCGTGCGCTGGGCCGACCTCGATACCGTCAACCATCTGGTCGCCTGGGAAAAGACCCGCCACGTCATCCGCGATTCCGCCCGCCAGCGCCGCGCCCGGCTCCGCGAACGGGCGGCGGTCGAGAGCGCCCGGCTGAAGCCGCGCCGGGCCTATGCGCGGCTGATGCGCAGCCCGCTGGGCCGAATGATCGCCCGGCCCTGGCTCGACAATGTCAGCATCCGGCTGCTGACCCATTGGGTGTTCCCGATGTCGCGGGCCTGGGCGGCGGCAACCGTAGCCGGCGGCAATGTCGACGCCTTCCGCGCGACGCTGCGGCTCGATCGAAAATCGGTCGAGCCGTCGCGCTGGCTGCGGTCCAGCCTGAAGGAGATCGACCAGGCAACCGCGCGGCTGGCCGCCGCCGACCGGCGTTGGGAGGAAGCGCTGTTCGGGTCCGGCGGTTCCGCCGTGGACGCGGTGGCGGCGGAGGAGGAACGGCTGGATGCCGCCAACGCCTTGGCCCTGACCAAGCTGCGGTTCGTGTTCTTCGGCCGCTCCCACAAGCTGGCGGCCTGCGATTGGGCGGTGCCGACGGAGGCCGAGGTCGAGGCGCGGCACGGTGCCCGGCTGGCCGACCCGGCCGACGCCTATCGGCTGCCGGAGACGCTGCCGAGGGTGACGGAGAGCCGGATCATCGGCAGCGGCATCGGCGCCGAATACTGGCTGCGGTTCGACTCGCCGGCGGCGGAGGCAGACAGCCCCTGCTGGGCGAGGGTCTTCGAACCGGCCGGTACCGTCGACCCACCGACGGTGATCCACCTGCACGGCATCTGCATGGAACGCGACCACATCCGCGCGCCGCTGCGCGAGATCGAGGTCTATACCGAACAGGGCATCCGCGTCATCGCGCCGGAGGCGCCGTCGCATGGCCGCCGGCGCCAGCCCGGACGCTATGGCGGCGAGGCCTTCGTCGCCGCCACGCCGGCCAGCACCCTCGACCATATGGCGGTCCATGTCCGCGAGGTCGCGGTGCTGACCGCGTGGGCGCGGCGCACCAGCCACGGCCCGGTCGGCTGGAGCGGCATCAGCCTCGGCGCCCTGACCTGCCAGCTCGCCGCCTCCCATGCCGCCGACTGGCCCGCCGCTGCGCGGGCCGATGCGCTCGGCCTCTACGCCACCAGCGAGGGGATCGAGGAGATCGGCCTGACCGGCGAGATCGCCAAGGCCTTCGGCGTCGACCGCCAGCTTCGGGCCGCCGGCTGGACCGAGGAGATGCTCGGCCGCTGGCGACCCCTGACCGATCCCGTCTTCCCGCCGGCGATGGGGGCGGAGAACGTCTTCATGGTGCTCGGCAGCGAGGACCGCATCACCCCCTTCGAGCACGGGCTGGGCATCGCGCGGCGCTGGCAGGTGCCCGAGGCGCAGGTCTTCATCCGCCCGCAGGGCCATTTCTCGGTGCCCGCCGGGCTGATGGTCGACGAGGCGCCGGTCGTTGCCTTCGCCGACCATCTGAAGCGCCTGTAGCGCCATGGATCTGCCCGTTGCGCCCCTCTCCCCTCGTGGGAGGGTGAGGGGCCCCGGCAATCGCCAAGCGGACTGGCATACAGGCAATAGCGGCAACGCGGCTCGCGCCGCGGGTCCCTCACCCGGCGCGCGAGGCG
>JABDIP010000050.1 GCA_013003675.1 Inquilinus sp. | reverse complement strand
GCAGGAGCCGCACCGCCGCGTCGCGTTCGAACAGATAGAGCAGCATCCGCAGCGCGTCGCCGCGCGGACCGGTGAGGTCCGGGTCGCGGTCCAGGACCAGCCGCGCGTCGTCACGCGCCGCGGCCAGTAATTCGCCATGCACCGCCAGATCGGCGATGCGGAACTCCGGCAAGCCGCTCTGCCGGGTGCCGAGCACCTCGCCGGCGCCGCGCAGGCGCAGATCCTCCTCGGCGATGCGAAACCCGTCATCGGTGGCGCGCAGCGTCTCGATCCGCGCCCGCGCCGTTTCGCCGAGCGGCGGGGCGTAGAGCAATAGGCAGGTCGAGGCTTCGGCGCCGCGCCCGATCCGGCCGCGAAGCTGATGCAGCTGCGCGAGCCCGAAGCGCTCCGCGTGCTCGATCACCATCACCGTCGCCGCCGGCACGTCCACGCCGACCTCGATCACCGTCGTCGCCACCAGGATATCGATCGCGTCGCCGGCGAACCCGGCCATCACAGCGTCCTTCTCGGCGGCCTTCAGGCGGCCGTGGACCAGACCGACCCGTTCGCCGAACCGGTTGCCCAGCGCCCGGAACCGCTCGGTGGCGGCGGCAAGATCGCCGGACTCGGATTCCTCGACCAGCGGACACACCCAGTAGACCTTGGCGCCCTGGCCGATCTTGCGGGCGACCGCCGCCACCACATCATCGATCCGGTCGGCCGGCAGCGCCCGGGTATCGACCGGCTTGCGGCCCGGCGGCTTCTCGGTCAGGCGGGAGACGTCCATGTCGCCATAGGCGGTGAGGGTCAGGGTGCGCGGGATCGGCGTTGCAGTCATCACCATGACGTCGGTGGCCCGGTTGCCCTTCGCCGATAGCTGCAGCCGCTGGTGAACGCCGAACCGATGCTGCTCGTCGATCACCGCGAGGCCCAGATCGGCAAAGGCGACATCCTCCTGCAACAGCGCGTGGGTGCCCACGATCATCGGCAGCGCGCCGGCGGCCAAGCGATCGAGCAAGGCCGCCCGGGGCTTCCCCTTGTCGCGGCCGGTCAGCAGGCCGATCTCCACCCCGGCCGCGGCGGCCATCGGGGTCAGGGTTTCATGGTGCTGCCGGGCAAGGATCTCGGTCGGCGCCAGCAGCGCCGCCTGGGCCCCGGCCTCCACCGCGTTCAGCATCGCCATCAGCGCGACCACGGTCTTGCCGCTGCCGACGTCGCCCTGGAGGAGCCGCAGCATGCGGGTGTCGCTGGCCATGTCGGCGAGGATTTCACCGATTGCCTGCCGCTGCGATCCGGTCAGTGCGAAGGGCAGCGCGGCGGAGACCTTCACCGCGAGGCTGCCGTCGCCGCGCAGCCCGCGGCCCGGCAGCCGGCGCATCGAGGCCCGCACCATCGCCAGGGCAAGCTGGTTGGCCAGCAACTCGTCAAAGGCGAGGCGCGCCCGGTCCGGCGCCATCGGCGACAGCGCCGACTGGTCGCCCGGGCGGTGGGCGCTCTGCAGGCTCTCGCGCCAGCCGGCCCAGCCGTTGCGCGCTCGCCATGCGGAGTCCTGCCATTCCGGCAGGTCCGGCGCCCGCTCCAACGCGGCCGACTTCGCCTTGCCCAACGTCTTCGGCGCCAGGCCCGCGGTCATCGGATAGACCGGCTCGACCACGGCGATGTCGGCGAACTCCTCCGGCGTCCCGATGCGGTCGGGGTGCGCCATCTGCAGCGCGCCCTGGAACTGCTCGACCCGGCCGCTCACAACCCTGACCGAGCCGACCGGCAGGGTGCGGGACAGCCACTCGGCATTGGCGTGAAAGAAGACCAGATCGATCGATCCGCTGGGGTCGCTGCATCGTACGCGAAAGGGTGCCCGGCGCGACGGTGGGGCGATATGGCCGTCGACCGTCACCGTGAGGGTCGCCACGCGGTCGGCGACCGCCTCGGCGATCTTGGGCGCGTACCGGCGATCGACCAGGGCCGCTGGCAGATGCCAAAGCAGGTCGACGACCCGCGGCCCGGCCAGCCGCTCGACGAGCTTCGCCGTCTTCGGCCCGATGCCCGGCAATTGGCCGACTTCGGCGAAGAGCGGATAGAGGATTTGCGGACGCACGGGGCGGGTTCTATACCCTGTCCAACGAAAAGGTGAGGGGGAAGACTAGCCGAATGAGCGTCCGGCCCGAAAGACTGGACCTGGCCGCGCGCCGCCGGCGACTGCGTTTTCGCTGCTGGCATCGCGGGACCCGCGAGGCCGATCTGCTTTTGGGCAGCTTTGCCGATCGGCACGTCGAACGCATGGACGAGGCGCAACTGGACCGGCTGGAGCGTCTGCTGGGCAGCAGCGATCCGGATCTGTACAACTGGATGACGGACCGCGAGCCGGTCCCGCCGCATCTCGACACCGATGTGATGCGGCTTCTCAAGAAGCATCGATACGCGGCCGGAACCCCTTGAACAGGATCGACGATTTCCCGCTCGACCTCGATCCGTCGCGGCCGGGCGAGGTGACATTGGGCGGCGCGCCCGAGGGGCACGACGCACGGATCGTGGTCGCCCTGGCGCGGCGGACCGAAGGCGGCGTCGTGCATGTGGCGCTCGACGACGCGCGGGCCACCCGCCTGGTGCAGACCGTGCGTTTCTTCGACCCGGATCTGGAAGTCCAGCAATTCCCGGCCTGGGACTGCCTGCCCTACGATCGTGTCTCGCCGCATCCCGACATCGTCGGACAGCGGGTCGATACGCTGATCCAGCTCTTGACCGACCGCCCGGGCCGGGTGGTCGTCACCACCGTCAACGGATTGCTGCAACGGGTGCCGCCGCGCGCCGCATTCGCCGACACCGCCTTCACCGCCCAGATCGGGTCGCGTGTCGATGTCGATGCCCTCCAGGCCTTCCTGGTCCGCAACGGCTACGCCAAGGCCCAGACCGTGCGCGAGACCGGCGAATACGCGGTGCGGGGCGGCATCGTCGATCTGTTCCCGCCGACCAGCGATCTGCCCCTTCGCCTCGATCTGTTCGGCGACGAGTTGGAGGCCGTGCGCGCCTTCGACCCGATCACCCAGCGCACCAGTGAGCCCCGGTCGTCAATTCGCCTGACACCGATGGCCGAGCTGCAGCTCGACCCCGACTCGATCGCCCGGTTCCGCTCCGGCTACCGCGAGCTGTTCGGCGCGGTGGCGGGTGACGATCCGCTCTATGAGTCGATCAGCGCCGGACGCCGCCATCCGGGCATGGAGCATTGGCTGCCGCTTTTCCACGACACGATGGAGACGCTGCTCGACTATACGCCGGGCGCCGTCGTTACCCTCGACCCGCAGATGGCGGAGGCGGCGACGGCCCGGTTTTCCCAGATCGCCGATTTCCACGACGCCCGGCAAACCATGCGGCGCGCCGAGAAGCGCGGCGGCTCGGAGATCTACAAGCCGCTTCCCGCCGACCGCCTCTATCTCGATCAGGCGGCGTTGGACGAATTGTTGGACCGACAAGCGGTTGCCCGGTTTTCGCCGTTCGGCGCCGCCGGCGGCGGTCCGGACGCCGGCGGGCGGCGCGGCCGCGACTTCGTCGATGCCCGCAGCAACCCCGATATCAACGTCTTCGACTCGGTTCTCGGCCATATC
>JABDIP010000045.1 GCA_013003675.1 Inquilinus sp. | reverse complement strand
GTCATCCAGGGGTATTCGGCGGTCGCCGGGTCCCAGAAGTGATGGTGCGAGTCGACGGTGACGGTCTGGGTCATGATACGGCCTCCACCTTGTCGGCAATGTCGGGCACCGGCGCGTCGGCGTCCGGCTCCTCGTCGTGGATGATGGCCATGATCCGGTGGCTCATGGCGTCGTAGTCGCGGCTGTTGTCGAGTTCGCCGACGATGCGAAAATCGTTCATGACGAGGATGCGATCGGCCAGCTCGATCATCTCCGGCATGTCGCTGGAGATCAGCAGGATCGCCGTTCCGTCGGCCGCGAGCTTCCAGATCAGCTCGTGCAGATAGGCCTTGGTGCGGATATCGACGCCGACGGTCGGCTCGTCGACGATCAGCGTCTCGACTTCCGCCGCCAGCCATTTGGCCACGCTGACCTTCTGCTGGTTGCCGCCCGACAGATTGCCGGCGATCTGCTCGACCGAGGGTGTACGGATGTCGAGCTTGGTCACGAAAGGCGCGACCGCATCCCTCTCGCGGCGGTCGGTCAGCAGGCCCAGGAGCCCGGCCAGCCGGGTCCAGATCGTGACGCCGATATTGCGGGCGACCGAATGGATCAGGATCAGGCCTTCCTGCTTGCGGTCCTCGCTGACATAGCCGATGCGGTGGCGCTGCAGGGCGTCGGTGGCATTGGCGATCGACGCCGGCGCGCCCTTCACCGAGACCGTGCCGCCGGTGATCGGCGCCGCGCCGATGATCGCCTTGGCCAATTCGGTGCGCCCGGATCCGACGAGACCGTATAGGCCGACGATTTCGCCCTTCTGCACGCTGAGGTCGATGCCGTCATGCCCGAGCCCGGTCGAGACGCCGGTCAGTTGAAGGGCCGGTGTGTCAGACTGGACGATCTTGTCGCCCAGCACAGCGATCTGTTCGTCGCGGCCGATCATCAGCCTGACCAGATCGCCGCGCGAGAGCTTCGCCAGCGGGGTCGGTGGGCAGGCGTTCTTTCCGTCGCGCAGCACAGTCACCCGCTCGCACAAGTCCATTACCTCCTCCAGCTTGTGGCTGACGAAGACGATGGTCACGCCGTCATCGCGCAGGCGCCGGAGCAGGGCGAACAGCACCTCGGTCTCATGGGCCGTGATCGACGCGGTCGGTTCGTCCATCAGCAGGATCTTCGACTGGAGCGACAGGGCCTTGGCGATCTCGACGATCTGCATCTGGGCCACGCTCAGCGAACTGACCGAGGTGCGCGGGTCGACCGGCAGGTCGAGCAGGTCGAGCCAGCGCCGCGCCTCGGCGTGAACCCGGTCGAAATCGACCAGCCCCAGTCGTGCCGGCGGCCGTTCCAGCATGATGTTCTCACCCACCGTGAACCGGGTGATCAGGTTGCGTTCCTGATGGACGGCGCCGATGCCGGCGGCCATGGCGTCCCGCGGCGTGGCGAAGTGCGTGGTCTGGCCGTTCAAGCGGATGTCGCCGGCGTCCGGCCGCTCGACTCCGGTGATGATCTTGATCAGGGTCGATTTGCCGGCGCCGTTCTCGCCGATCAGTGCGTGAATCTCGCCGGGCCGCAAATCCATCGAGACCCGATCCAGCGCCTGCACGCCGGGAAAGGCCTTGCTGACGCCGCTGATGTCGAGAATGGGCTCAGCCATGACCGGCCACCGGCACGGCTGGTGCGGGCGCCGCCCGGCGCTCCTCCCGGACCTCGCGATAGCGATTGAGGAACACAGCGCCGAGGATCAGCGCGCCGAGCAGCAACTGGACCCAGTACGGATCGATCTGCCACAGCACCAGGGCGTTGTTGATCAGGGTGATCATGGCGACGCCCAGCAGTGTGCCGATGACCGATACATGGCCGCCGGTCAGCACCGCGCCGCCGATGATCGGCGCCGCGAAGGACAGGATCAGCCAGTCGTCGCCGATCGAGGGCTGCGCGATCTGCAGCCGGGCCACCGCCAGCATGCCGGCGATGGCGCCCAGCCCGCCCGACAGCACATGGGCGGCGATGATCGTCCGGCCGGGCGAAATGCCGGACAGGGCGGCGGCGTGCGGATTGCCGCCGACGGCCAGCATCTGACGGCCGAGCACGCCCCGCGCCATCAACAGCCATATGGGCGCCGCCACCACGACGGGCGCGATGACCAGCAACGGGATCGGTCCCAGCCGGGCGTTGCCGAATGCCTTCACGCTCTCCGGAATGCCGTAGAAGGGCTGCGCCTCGGTGATCCCGAGATTGATGCCCTTATAGGCGGAAAGCATCGCCAGTGTGATGATGAAGCCGTTGATCCCGGTGCCCACGGTCAGGGCGCCGTTGATCAGGCCGCAGACCAATCCGATGGCGAGGCCGGTCAGGGCGGCCAGCGGTATCGGAAGTCCCCAGACATCCATCATGCCGCCGAAGGAGATCGCCACCAGCCCGCCAATGGCGCCGACCGCCAAGTTCATCTGGCCGACAGCCAGCGTGGCCATCTGCGCCAGGGCGATGACCGACCACAGCGAGAAGGAGATCAGAAGTACATACAGGTTGAAGGAGCCGGTGAAGGCCGGCTGCGTTGTGCCCATGATCACCATGCCGAGCGCGACAACGATGGCCAGCCCGGCCCAGTCCGAGCGCAGCAATCGGCGAACGCCCCCGGTCATGGCCGCACCACGCGGCGACGTTCGGCGTAGACGCTGCGCCCCCGATCCAGCACCACGGCCGCCAGCAGGATCAATCCCAGGAAAAGCTGGATCCAGAAATCGCCGACCTGGAGCAGCAAGAGGCCGTTCTTCAGCACGCCGACCAACAGCGCCCCGAGCAGCGTGCCGATGACCGAAACGCCGCCGCCGCTCAACAGGGTGCCGCCCAACACCGGCGCCAAGAAAGCCGGCAGCAGCCAGTCCATGCCGATATGCCCGGTCATCGACGGCAGCGCGGCGCCGTTCCTCATGGTCAGCATGAGACCCGCCAAGGTGGCCAGGCCGCCGGACAGCATATGCGCGATGACGATCGCCCGGTCGACGGGGACGCCGGACAGAGCGGCGGCCTTGGCATTGGCGCCGGCGGCCAGGATCTGCCGGCCGGTGGCGGTAAAGCGGAACAGGGTGTGCAGGGCGGCGCAGACCGCCAGCGCCACGAACGCCAACACCGATACGAAGCCGAACACCTTCAGCTTGCCGATATCGGTGAAACTCTTGGGCAGGGCGTTGAACGCCTCCGCCTCGGTCAGCACGATCATCGCCCCGAAGAACAGGCTCATGGTCGCCAGGGTGACGATGAAGCTATTCACGCCCGACTTCACCACGGTGATCCCGTTCACCCAGCCCAGCGCGGAGCCGAAGGCGAGCGCGACGATCACCGACGGGATGACCGGCAGTCCGATCTGCTGCATCAGCCAGCCGCCGAACATCACCGAGGACACGGCGATCGATCCGACCGCCAGGTTCATGCCGCCGGTCGCCAGCACCACCATCATCGAACAGCCGATGACCACGTCGATGGCCACCACCCGG
>JABDIP010000538.1 GCA_013003675.1 Inquilinus sp. | reverse complement strand
GGGGCGTGAGCCTGGCAGTATTCGCCGCGGCGGTGGCGTTCAGCCTGCGCTGAACGCGGTGTCCGCTGCGCTGGCGAACGGAATGCGCCTCCCCGCCCTCACGGCACCAGCAGCGCCGGCAGCTTGGCGTCGCTCAGTACGTACTCGGTCATGCCGCCGAACAGCAGGTCGTGCGCCCGGGCGTGGATATAGGCGCCGAGAATGACGAGATCGCAGCCGGCGCCGAGCGCCTCGGAGACGATGGCGGCGGCCTGCTTCGGGCGTTTGGCGAGCTCGACCGATCGGGCCTCGATGCCGTGCCATGCGAGGTAGTCGAGCAGCCTATACCAACACATAGATAATGACCGGGTGCCGGCGCCATCGCGTCGCTCTCCCGGCAACAGACGACGACGACGCTCTCGGCCGCCTTCAACAGCCCAGGCGAGGCGATGACGGCGCGGGCCGATTCGAAAACGTCGTTCCACGCCACCGCGGTCCGCGTCGCGAAGCTCGGCGACGGCGGCGAAACCCGCTCGCAATGCCGGCGAGTCCAGGTCTTCCGGATCGTCCGGGTCGTACCTGCCGCTCAAGGGCACGGGGAATTTCCGAACGAGCATCGGTCCTATCGCTTTCCTGTGAGATCGGGTCCGCCGTCGACGGGTCTCTGCCGCGGTCCACGCAGACCGGCCCGCCGACCGGCCGGTTCCGGATTCCATCTCACCAAGGATTGCGGTGAGAGCAACCGAATCAACTGCCCACGTCACCGACATCCCCCGGCCTTCGGACAGGGCCAGGACTGCTCGCATCGTTGGGCCGAGAGTGACCCATCACACTGCGTAGCGCAGCAATCGCCGGGCGCAGGTGTTCTTCTCCGACGATAACGATCCGGGCCAAATCGGGATGCATGAATCGGTTTCTGTCACCGCGATTCGGCACTTTGAACCCCTATGATCAGGGCGACCAGACAAAGGCGTTCCCGCACGAACCCGCGACATGGATGTTGAATTCGAACCGGTGCGACGCGGTGACGCCGCCAAGCAAGCTGACGCGGATCGGCAACGTGCTCAGGTTCGGGTACAGGATCGCCTGCCCCCCCGGCAGGGATGACGAGAGATGCACCGGGCCCTCGCCCAACACGTTGAACGATACCTTGATGGAGCCCCCGGTATTCCGTTGATAGACCGGAACCGACACCGCCCACTTCTGGAGGTTCACAACCGAGCTTTGGGTCGCTCCCCCGACGACCTCCGGTCCAACGTGGACGCCGTGGACCAGGAACTCTTTGGATCCGCAATCCGGCACCCGGAGATCCACATCGGTGAAGCTCGCTCCCGGCAGTATCACGGCTCGCACCGACGTCGTCTCGGTCGGACAGTTGCATCGCAGGCTGGCGCACCCGGATGGCCCGATGACCAACAAGAGGAGCCCGGCGACCGACGCAATCACCCTTCTGGACTTGGACGTGTTCATGACCCGGCCTCCCTTGCCAGATGCTTTGCCCAACGGAGGCAGTCTGTTGCTCCCCACCTCCGAGCCTCGCAAGACGATTTCTCCATTACCGCGTATGACCGTCAGCAGAATTGACCGGTGTCAACGAGCGGCGCCGCCCTTTCCTCCAGCCCGCATCGCGCATTCGATGGGAGCGTGGTCGCCGAATTGTTTGACCGGCTCGCCGGCGCTGCGCCAGATGTCGAGGTCGGAGGTCATTCGGGAGGAATGCCCCACGGGCGCCTGCAATCGCTTGCCCAGACGCCACGCCCCGCCGATGCCGCCCGCGCTTCCGCCGGGGAATAGCGCAAATGCGACTCCGCTATGAATTCCCAGGCGATGCCGTATTCCACCATCAGCCGGCCGAGGTCGGTACGTTCCACAGTCGATCTCCCGTCGCTGTCCTTTGGTCGATGGATGTCGCACCGGACAACGAAATCGGCGTCAAAGCGATGGCGGTTTTCGATCGGACGGCAATCGGGGACTTGGCCTTTGATGAGGTCGCGCAGCGCATCGGCCAAGAGTCGGCCGACGGGAACTTCTTCCCCATCGACCATGCAGATCTCGTCAAGATGCGGCGCAACGACCCCGTGCAGGCGCATCGTAATTCCGCCGAACTCCAGGGTGTCTCCGGAGACGACATTGGGGGTCTGTGCAGCGGCCTGGGTCGACAGCACCAATGACAGAATGAGGAGTGACAAGCCTCTCAACGGCCCGTCTCCACGCTGATTGTCCACACTGCCCGTATAGATGATGCCCGCACACGAGTATCGGCTCAAGACGCTACAACCGTGTCACCGCCCCGCCTCCTGCTCCAGCTCGTCCCGAAACCGCCGCACAATCGCTAGCCCGCCGTGAGGCCCGGCCGCGCCTGCATGACGGCGACGACGGCAAGCCGGGTCTGCTGCTGGCAGTCGTCGGTCGCGGCTTCGGCTTCGCGAATCAGCGGCGACAGGCCACGGTCAGGGTCGGGCATGGCGTGAGCGCAACATGGGAGGGCCACGGCGAGTATTGACCGTCAAGTGCCAGACAGCGGACCTGCTATTTGCAGTCGCTCATAGACCGCTGGCGACCCAAATCGGACGGCGTGTCTGTACAGGCAGGCCAGCAAGTGCCGACGCGTTGTCGCTCGGATTCAGTGGTTCCAGACCATTTGTCACGTATTTGCGCGACAGCCAGCTTGATTTATCCCAATGC
>JABDIP010000537.1 GCA_013003675.1 Inquilinus sp. | reverse complement strand
ATTCTGTTGCTGTCTGACTTCCCCGCTCAATTGTGATTCGACAGCGGTGTTTGCGATGCCCGCTTTCGCGGCCACGCCAGCGGCGGCCGTTTCGGATGCTGCGGTCCCCGACCTGACCGTCAGTTCTGCGTCGTCTTTTCTGTGTAGCTCTGCCGTCAATGATTTGATTTCACTCTCCAGCAGGTCAGAGAGCTTCTTCGCGTCTTTCTTCGAGTATGCGGGACTCGTCGGCGTTGTGCCAAATAACGAGTTCCAGAATGATTTTCGTGTTCGTGGATGAATTGCTGCTGTGTCCATCCATTTCTTGAATTCATCGAATGTCGAAATGAGAACGCTTAGCAGAACGTCAGGATAGCTGTGGCCTTTGAAGGTTTCTAAATCAACATGGGCTATTGGTCGGCGATCAACAGTGAGATCAGCCGCTGCTTTGCGAAGTAGGCTGGATTTTCCGGAGCCACGTCTGCCGAACACTATGTGATGTCGTCTACTCGATGCTCGACGCAATGTGTCCGGGCCAGGCTCGACGAAGTGTTTGACTGCCTCCGTCGTAGATCGAGCGGCCTCTTCAACCAAAGTCACAAGGTGGGCCATCTCTTCGGAGTTGAGCCTACTTGTGGTCATTCGTTCTCCGTTCGTTGGCTGATGGTTGGCAACATCACCGCATTCGGGGCGCGCTAGCGCCAGAACAAAATCAAGGATAGGTTGAGATCGCGTGCGATCCAAGAGCGAGCTTCGGCGGCCGGCAAACCTAGTGGATAGATTCGAACGGAAACTACCCGCTACCGAGTCCACGAAACCCAGATTTCTGAGATTCTCGCTGGACTCTTCCGTCTCAAACTAACCACTAGAACGACTATCCGGCCTGTAGCTTGCCGTCGGCTGGGACTTCGACACCCTGCCGGCATTTATGGCAAGCGGCACGCGGCAATCACCCGACGGATTGGAGAAGCCATCTCTATCATCTTCAGATTTCCAGAAATGAGAGGCACTGGTGTCCGACAATGACACGGAGAGGCCGGCTGGCCGAAGAGCCGTTGTCGTCTTTGCGTTCATTCTCGCCGCAGCTTCCGCATGCGGGGAAAGCAGCGAGGACGCCTACGAGCGCGGCTATGAGGCCGGCTACGAGGACGGCTGAATCGACAATTGCAGCAGAATTCACAACTACAACCGCCGGGTCTATCAGACCCTCTTGAACGAACGCATTTGCTGATCGAGCAGATGCGACCTCGTACCGATCTACTACCGTTACCCCAAATGTTACCCCGGCATGAAAACGGCGGCTCGCCGGCCGCCTGATCGTCGTCTAACTCTTTGAAAAGATTGGCGCGTCCGGGAAGACTTCATTACGGTGACAGTTTACTAATTCCCCTTTGATCTCGTTTCAGCCCCCTACCCCCGGCTCGCCGCGCGGCGCCAGCCGGGGCGGAACAGCACGGCGAGCAGCAGGCCGGGCACGCCGGGCACCGCCGCCGCCGCCGCCAGCGCGACCGCCAGCGGCCGGCGCAGCAGGCCGACGATCCACGGGTCCCACGCCGCCGCGCCGAACCAGCGCTCGACGAAGGCGCGGAACCGCGTCAGCGATCCGGCATCGGCCTCGGTCCAATAGGCCTCGGCCGCCATCTCGAACACCGGCACGCCGTCGACCCACAGGAACCCGCCATAGACCAGCAACACGATGGCCGGCGCCAGAAGCAGCCAGCCGAGCCCGTATACCGCCGCCGTCATGTCTTTTCTCCGTCGCCCGCCACGCCCAAGCCGGCACCCGCCGCGCCGCCGCCGGGCCCGCCCCGAAGGCCGGTCCGCACCCCTCGGCGGGCCGACCCTAACGATCGTTCGACAACAAACGGTTTCGGATGCCGGCGCAAGGGCTTTCTCGCGCGCCGGTTTACCGGTCCTTAAGGGCGAGCGCCGACCATCGGGCGCCAGGGGGCGTGTCGAGGGCAAGGCGGTTGGGGACCACGGGCATGGCCGACAGACGGGACCTCGCCGGCGATCTGCGCGACGCGCTGGGCCCGGACGAGGAGGTCGTTTGGCGCTCAGACGCGGCCAGAGCCGGCGCTTGGCTTTGGGTTCGGCTCCTCATGCCGGTCCTCCCTGTTGCCTGCCTGCTGTTCGCCTTCTGGCTGGTCAGCACGATCCTGGGGCCCGAAGACCGCTATTGGCTCCTGGCGCCCCTGCTCGCGGCGGCGTTCTTGGCGCTTTCCGGTGTCTCCAAGAGTCGCTTTGTCGCGCTCGTCCTGACGGATCGGCACCTGCTCTGGCGCGCGGCGAAGCCCGACTCCCCCCTCGACCGCATCGATCGCGGCGACATTGCCGCCCTCACTGTCTACGAGGGCGACAGTACGCTTGTGCTGCATGGGGAGGGCGGACGGCGGATCAAACTGCCCCATGTTGCCGCTGGCCGAGAATTCGCGACGGCGATCGGCGCCCCGGCTCTGTTCTGGAAACGCAACGAAGGCGTTGCCGACAAGGGCTGGCTTTCCGTCGTCATACTCGCCCTCGCGACAAATGCGGTGAGCGCGCTGCTCAACGTCGGAATGGACGCGGTCGTCGATCTCAAGATGCCGCGCCTCGGCTTCATCGCCATCGTCCTCTTCGCGCTGGCCGTCGCCCTCCACGTACTGGCGCACTGGATCAGGGCCAGGAAGATGGACGAAGACGAGCGCCGCCGGACGGCCTGCCAGCTGCTCGACCCCCGCTGGCGCGGCTGCGATCCCGACGCCATCGCCAACCTCTCGCTGTGGAAGGTGCCCTTGGTCTCCTGCGATCTGTGGCTGGTCCGGCGCATCTACGGCATGCCGAGCGAGTGCGAGACCGGCCACGAACCGGAATTCGT
>JABDIP010000510.1 GCA_013003675.1 Inquilinus sp. | reverse complement strand
GTCGGCCAGCGTGACGCGGACATATTCGCGGCGATCGCGCTTCTTGCGGTAGGCGAATGCGGCGCGTACCGGGAATAGGTGCGGCGGCGGTTCCCGGCCACCGGCAAGTCGCAGGATCAGCGGGCGTGCCACCCGCAGGAACGTCACCAGCACCGCCACCGGATTTCCCGGCAGTCCGATGAACGGGACCGGACCGATCTGGCCGAGCGCTACGGGCCGCCCGGGCTTGATCGCCAGCCGCCACGCATGCAGCGTGCCGCCCGCCGCCTCAAGCGCCGCCTTCACGTGATCCTCCTCGCCGGTCGACATGCCGCCGGAGCTGACGATGAGGTCGTACCCCTCGATCGCCCGATCGAGCGCGGCCCCCACCGCTTCCGGCCGGTCGGGGGCGATCCCGAGGTCGCCCACCTCGCAGCCCAGCCGCGCCAGCTGCGCCGCCAGGGCGTGGCGGTTGGCGTCGTAGATGCAGCCCTCGGGCGCCGGCGTGCCCGGCTCGCGCACCTCGTCGCCGGTGGAGAACAACGCGACGCGCAGCCGGCGGCGCACCGGCAGCCGGTCGAGGCCGAGCGAGGCGACGAGGCCGATGTCGCGGGGCCTGAGGCGCCGGCCGGCGTGGAGAACGACCGTTCCGGCGGCGATATCCTCGCCGGCGAAGCGGTGGTTGGCGCCGCGCTTGATGCCGGGCGGAAGCACCACGCGTTCGCCCTCGAGCCGGCAATCCTCCTGCATCAGCACCGTGTCGGGCCCGGCCGGCATCGGCGCGCCGGTGAAGACGCGCACCGCCGTGCCGCGTCGCACGGTGTCGTCCAGCGGGTGTCCGGCGGTGACCCGTCCGATCACCGGTAGCCGGGTCTCGGCGTCCGTATCGAGGTCGTCGAAGAAGACGGCGTAGCCGTCGACCGCCGAATTGTCGTGCGGCGGCACCGCGCGGCCGGCGACGATGTCCTCGGCGAGGAAACGATCGACCGCAACGTCCAACGGCACGGTTTCGATGTCGGTGACCGCGTCGAGGCGGCGGTCGAACTCGGCCACCGCTTCATCGACCGGCATCAGCTTGCCGCCGAAGGCGAAGCAATCGTCGGAGAGCTGGGCCATCTCAGCCGCCCGCCAAACCGCAATGGGCGACCACGAAATCGGCGATCGCCTCGATGTCGTTGAGGTCGATCTGCGGCACCGGCGCGTCGGCCAGCCGGGCATCGGTGGCGATCGCGACGATGTGACGGTCGCCGAGGCAGATCAACGGATGGCCGGCCGCCGGGCGGTGCACCTCCAGCTTGTCGTGGGGCTCCGCCTTGAAGCCCTCGACCAGCACCAGATCGACCGGCGACATGTGGCGCAACAACTCGGGCAGGAGGGGTTCCGCTGCGCCGCGCAACTCGTGCATCAGGGCCCAACGCTTGCCGGAGCCGATCAGCACCTCCGTGGCACCCGCCTCGCGGTGGCGATAGCTGTCCTTGCCCGGGCTGTCGACGTCGAAGCCGTGATGGGCGTGCTTGATCGTCGAAACGGCCAGGCCGCGGCCGATCAGCGCCGGCAACAACCGGGTCGCCAGCGTCGTCTTGCCGCTGCCGCTAAAGCCGGCGAGACCGAGAACCTTCATCGCCGGCGGCCGCTCGCGGCCGGATCAGGGAGAGTGAGGGGCGTGGTGCGCCAGCAGCTTGGCCCGGCGGACACGGCGAGTATGCAGGCGTTGTCCGACATAGCGTCCGAAATAGTACCCGGCGGTTGCCCCGGCAAGCGCAAACGGCAGGCTGCCCAGCATGGTGATCGCCAGCGGCATCGTAAACGCGTCCCAGGAACTGAGCCAGAGTTCGCGGGCATCGAGCGTGGTGAGTGCCTGGATCAGCGGTTCGATGCGGATCCTGTCGGTATCGCAGGAAACCAGGCGGCATCCGGTCACGAAATACAGCGCATAGACCGGCGCGATGGTCAGCGGGTTGGTGACCCCGGTCAGCAGCACCGCGATCGCCAGGTTGATCGGCCTGCGGATCGACCGCGCCACCAGCCAGACCAGGAAGACGCCGAGCACCTGGACGCCGACGGTAGCGGTGAGCCCGAACAGCAGGCCGACGAACGCCGTGCGGCCGACGGCCAGCGGCGACAGCCGTAGCCGGTTGATCGGCTTCAGGAAACTCCGGAAATAGTGGCGGCGGAAAAAACGCACTTGGCTACAACGACCAGTCCATGTTGAGGCTCGTGAAACTCGTTGCCGGGGCACACCGGCGGCAATTCTCTATAGTTCGAAGGGCGCCCCCCGTCTGGCAAGACACAGCATCGTGTTCAGCCCGCCGTTCCGGTCGCGCCGGTTGAGGGCCGCTTGGCGGTGCCTTTGCGCGGCGGACGTTTCGCCTTCGGTGCCGGGGTCTTTTCGCTCAGCATCTGACGCACGCCCTCGCGGACATATTGCCAGCCGGTGACCAGTGTCAGCGCGCTGGCCGCCCAGATCAGCAATACGCCGATCAAGGTGACCGGCAGCCAGCCCGGCCCGGCATCGCCGACGATCAGAAAGCCCAACGCCGTCATCTGCACGCCGGTCTTCCATTTCGCCAGCGTGGTGACCGGCAGTCCCGTGCTGCCGAAACCGGCGAGGTATTCGCGCAGTCCCGAGATCATGATCTCGCGGAGCAAGATCACCAGGGCGGGGATGATCGACAGCCCTTCGAGGCGGCCGAAACCGACCAGCATCAGCAGGATCGACGCCACCAGCATCTTGTCGGCAATCGGGTCGAGCAGCTTGCCGAGGCTCGACACCTCGGCCAGTTCGCGGGCGAAATAGCCGTCGAGAAAGTCGGTGATCGCCGCCGCCGTAAATACCGCGCAGGCGACCCAGGCGGCCCAGCCGAACGGGATATAGAACAGCACGACGATGATCGGGATGCAGGCGATCCGCGACATGGTCAGCAAATTCGGCAGGCTGGTCAGATTGGCACGCAACATCGATCCCCAAGGCGCTGGTCCGCTCTAGATCAGGATCGCTTCAGATCGAATCGATCTGAAGCGTGGATCTTGATCTAATTCAACAAGCTAGAGACTGATTCACGGATTGCACCGCTTCGGTGTAATCCGATCAGGCTCTAGCCCCGACCGCCGCGATCGGCCGCCGCCGCGCGGCGCGGACGAATTTCGCGAAACGGTTGGTCCCCCTTCGGCTAAGCGGCATTCTAGCTGTCAGGGTTGAAATGATCATGAATCTTTTTTGCCACGGAGCCACTAATGCCGTCCACCGCCTGGAGGTCCTTCAGGCTGGCCCGCGATACTTCTCGGGCCGAGCCGAAATGCAGCAGTAGCGCCTTCTTGCGGCGCGGCCCGATGCCGGCGATCTCGTCGATCGGCGAACGGCCCACCTGCTTGGCCCGGCGGGCGCGATGGGTGCCGATGGCGAAGCGATGCGCTTCGTCGCGCAACCGCTGCAGGAAGTAGAGCACCGGATCGCGCGGCTCCAGGCTGAAGGGGCCCCGGCCCGGCACGAAGAGGCGTTCGCGACCGGCATTGCGGTCGGGCCCCTTGGCGATCGCGACGACCGGCTGGTCGACGATGCCCAGATCGGCCATCACCTCCTCGGCAATGCCGAGTTGGCCCTGACCGCCGTCGATCAGCACCAGATCCGGCCACACGCCCTTCGATTTGTCGGGGTCCTCGCGGACCGCGCGGGCGAAACGCCGGGTCAGCACCTCGCGCATCATGGCGTAGTCGTCGCCCGGGGCGATCGCCCGCTTGATGGTGAATTTGCGATAGGCGTTCTTCAGGAAACCGTCCGGTCCGGCGACGATCATCGCGCCGATCGCGTCGGTGCCGGCGATGTGGCTGTTGTCGAATACCTCGACCCGCTGTGGCGGGGCCTCCAGGCCGAGCGCGCGAGCCAGACCCTCGAGCAGGCGCTGCTGCGACGAGCCCGCCGCCATCCGCCGGGCCAGCGCCTCGCGGGCGTTGTCCAGGGCGTGGTCGATCAGCCGCCGCTTGTCGCCGCGCCGCGGCACCGCCAAGCCGACCCGGTGGCCGGCATTCAACGACAGGGCTTCCTCGATCAGCCCGGCCTCCGGAAGGGTGTGGCTGAGCAGCACCAGCCTTGGCGCCGGCTTGTTGTCGTAGAACTGGCCGATGAAGGCGGTCAACACGGCCTCCATCTCCAATTGCTTGTCGTGGCTGGGGAAATAGGCGCGGGTGCCGTAGTTTCGGCCGCCCCGAAAGAAATAGACCTGGATGCAGGTCTGGCCGCCGGCCTGATAGGCCGCCAACGCATCGGCATCGCCCAGCGTCTCGGCGTTGATGTCCTGATGGGCCTGGATCGCCGCCAGCGCCTTCACCCGGTCGCGCAGCCGGGCGGCGGATTCGAAGTCGAGCTGGTCGGCGGCGGCCATCATGTCGGCGGCCAGCCGGCCCTGCACGGACTGGCTGTGACCGCTGAGGAACGCGGTCGCCTGCTCGACCTGGTTGGCATAGGCTGCCTTGTCGACATGGCCGACGCAGGGGGCGGTGCACCGCTTGATCTGGTACTGCAGGCAGGGCCGCGTGCGGCTGGAGAAAACGGTATCCGGGCAATTGCGCAGCAGAAAGGCCCGCTGCAGGGCGGTGATGGTCCGGTTCACCGCGCCGGCCGAGGCGAACGGCCCGAAATAGCGGCCCGGCCGCTTCCGCGCGCCGCGATGCTTGGCGAGCTGCGGGAACTCATGGTCGGCAGCGATCAGAATATGGGGAAAGGTCTTGTCGTCGCGCAGCAGCACGTTGTAGCGCGGGCGCAGCCGCTTGATGAGGTTCGCCTCGAGCAGCAGCGCCTCGACTTCCGACTTGGTGACGACGAATTCCATCGCCGTCGTCTCGGCGATCATCCGCAACAGCCGGGCAGGATGCTTCCCGGTCAGGGTGTAGGCGTTGACCCGCCGGCGCAGGTTCTTCGCCTTGCCGACATAGAGTGCCTCGCCGGCGGCATCGAGCATGCGGTAGACACCGGGCGCGTTGGGCAGCGTCTTCAGATGCGCCTGGATGGTCGCCACGCCATCCGCCAAGGTGGCGGCCGTCACCGCGCGCCGCGCCGCCAGACGGGGCTTGGCGGCGTCGGGTTCGGCGGGCGGTGGCGTGCTCACGGTCATGGCGGGAATATCGATGCGCCGGCCGCGCGGCGCAACAGTGGGCCGTCCGACTATCGGCCCGTTGCCGCCAAGGCCCCGCCGATATCCACCAAGTCTGTGGATAAGTTTGTCGAAAACCGCACGGGCGGGGCATCCGCCCGGCCGATCTCCGCGGCCGTTACCGGGCTGCACATTTTTTGGGCAAAAATCTCAACCTATTGATTATATTGGATAAATCCAAAGTCAAGTGTTAAGGAAATCTGAAGAAACGAAAAATTCGAGCCCGTCAAAAGACAGTATCGAGTGCCAATCGATACTGTGCACAACTTTAATGGCGGGCAAATTGGCGGGCCCTACGACCTATTCGATGGGTACGACACCCCGGTCGGGCTGCGCCCACCCCAGATGTTCGCCACCGTCCAGTGCCAGCATCTGGCCGGTCATGCCCGGCGCCGCGACGATGAAGCGGATCGCGGCCGCGATCTCCTCCGGTGCGGTACTACGCCGCAGGGGCACGCTCCGCCATTGCAGGGCGAAATGGGCATCGGTCTGGCGCTCGTTCTTCAGCGTCGGGCCGGGGCCGATGCCGTTGACCCGGATCCGCGGCGCCAGGGCCATCGCCAAGGTCCGGGTCAAGGTCCACAGCGCCGTCTTGCTGACCGTGTACGACAGGAAATGGGGGGTCGGGTTCCAGACCCGCTGATCGAGGATGTTGATCACGTTGCCGCTTCGCTCCTCGGGCAGGGCCCGGGCGAAATCCTGGATCAGCACCGTCGGCGCCCGCAGATTGGTCTCCAGGTGCAGATCCCAGCTCTCCCGGCTGCCGCCGAGGATGTCGTCGTTCTCGAAGGCCGCCGCGTTGTTGATGAGCAGGTCGACCGGCCCCAGCGCCTTCGTCGCCGCCGGCACCAGGGTGCGGACCTGCGCCTCGTCGGTCAGCGACGCCTGCAGGGCGATCGCGCGGCCGCCCTGGGCCTCGATCTCGGCGACGGTCTCGGCGGCCGCCTCGGCGGACCCGTGATAATGCACCGCGACGGCCCAGCCGTGCCGGGCGAGGTCGAGGGCGACGGTCCGGCCGATCCGTTTCGCCGCACCGGTGATCAGGGCGGTTCCCGCCGATGGCTGCCGTCGTTCCTGCATCCCGGCAAGGTGGCGTTGTCGCCGCCACTGTCAAGAGGCGGCTACACCAGCCGGTCGACGCCGATGAACTCGATCAGCAGGAAGACGAAGTAGGCGGCGAGAAAGAGCAGCGCCTCCAAGCGGCTGAGGCGCAGGCCGGTATACATGAACTGGATCATCAATACGCTGACGCCGGACATCACCCAGATATCGAAACGGGCGATCTGCGCCGGCAGGTCGACCGGCACGACGATGGCGACGACACCCATCACCCCCATCAGGTTGAACAGATTGCTGCCGAGCACGTTGCCCAGCGCCACATCGGCGTGGCGGCGGATCGCGGCGACAACGGTGGTCGCCAGTTCCGGGACCGAGGTGCCGAAGGCGACCAGGGTCAGGCCGATCACCTCCTCGCTGACGTTGAAGGCGCGGGCCAGGCCGACCGCCCCGTCGACCAGCAGTTCGGCGCCGAGGATCACCCCGGTCAGCCCGCCGATCACCGCCACCACGGACGTTCCCAGGCCACCGGCGATCGGCTCAATCTCGTCCGCTTCCTCGGCATGAACGCCGTCCCCCGAGCCACGGTCGCTGTAGTAGGAGAGGACCATGTAGGAGGCGAGAAGGAACAGGCTGAGCGCGCCAAACGCACGGCCAAGGGTGCCGAGGAGGCCGGCGGCGACGAAGATCGCCGTCGCCGCCATCATCGCCGTGCCGTCGCGGAAGATTGCCATGCGCGAGCAGCGGATCGGCGAGATCAGGCCGGCGACGCCGAGGATCAGCAGGATGTTGGCGATGTTGCTGCCGACGATGTTGCCGACCGCCAATTGCGGCGTGCCGTCGAGCGCCGCCTCCAGCGAGACCACCAGCTCCGGCAGCGAGGTGCCCAGGGCGACGACGGTCAGGCCGATCACCAGCGGCGAGATTCCCATGCAGCGGGCGGCGCCGACCGCGCCGCGAACCAGGAAATCCGCCCCGACCATCAGCAGCACCAGGCCGCCGACGGTCATGATGATCGGCACCGTCATGCGGCGACGCCTCGACAGGCTGGCGGTTGGAAGGGCGCGGGCTGTGCCGATGGCATCGAGGAAAAGGGTGCTGGGGAACGGGATCGGGCAAAGCCGGGGAGCGTCGCCCGAACTCCGTCATATGGGGCTGCCGGTGCCCCGCGCAATGACCCTAGAGCCTGATCGGATTACACCGAAGCGGTGCAATCCGTGAATCAGTCGCTAGTTTGTTGATCTAGGCGCCGAAACACCAAGTCGGATGACGCCCGGCGGCGGCCGTCGAACGATCAGGGCCGGCGTTGCCGCCGGCCGCGTCCCCGGCCCGTCCCTGCCGCTCGCGCCGGCTTGGCGGCGGCGGAGCGGTGGCCGGCGGGGCCGCCGGCGCGGGCATCGACCAGGACGAGGCCGCCGCCGACGCCCATTTCCAGCTCGCTCTGCTCCAGCCGGTGGATCTCGTCGCGCAGCCGGGCGGCCTCCTCGAACTCCAGATCGGCGGCGGCGGCGCGCATGCGCTTTTCCAGGTCGCCGATATGGTCGCGCAGGGTCTTGCCGGTCAGGTGCGCGGCCTCGCCGACTCCGGTCGTCACCGTGACGTGGTCGCCGCGCTCGTAGACGGTGTTGAGGATGTCGGTGATCTGCTTGCGCACGCTTTCCGGGGTGATGCCGTTCGCGGCGTTGTAGGCGCGCTGCTTCTCGCGCCGCCGCCCGGTCTCCTCGATCGCCGCCTTCAGGCTGTCGGTCATGTTGTCGGCATAGAGGATGGCGCGGCCGTCGATATTGCGCGCCGCCCGGCCGACGGTCTGGATGAGCGATGTGCGCGAGCGCAGATAGCCCTCCTTGTCGGCGTCGAGAATGGCGACCAGCCCGCATTCGGGGATATCCAGCCCCTCGCGCAGCAGGTTGATGCCGACCAGCACGTCGAAGGCCCCGAGCCGCAGATCGCGGATGATCTCGATGCGCTCGAGTGTCTCCACGTCGGAATGGATGTAGCGCACCTTGATGCCGGCCTCGTGCATGTATTCGGTCAGCGCCTCGGCCATCTTCTTGGTCAGGGTGGTGACCAGCACCCGCTGGCCCTTGCCGACGCAGTCGCGGCATTCGGCCAGCAGGTCGTCGACCTGGCTGGCGATCGGCCGGATGATGACCGGCGGATCGATCAGGCCGGTCGGCCGCACCACCTGCTCGACGAAGACGCCGCCGGTGCGCTCCAGTTCCCACGGGCCCGGCGTGGCGGAGACGAACATCGTCTGCGGCCGCATCGCCTCCCACTCCTCGAACTTCAGCGGCCGGTTGTCGACGCAGGCCGGCAGCCGGAAACCGAATTCCGACAGGGTCTGCTTGCGGGCCCGGTCGCCGCGGTACATGCCGCCAAGCTGCGGCACCATCACGTGGCTCTCGTCGACGATCAGCAGGGCGTCGTCGGGGAGGTATTCGAACAGGGTCGGCGGCGGCTCGCCGGGGGCGCGGCCGGTCAGGTAGCGCGAATAGTTCTCGATCCCGGCGCAGGAGCCGGTCGCCTCGATCATCTCGACATCGAACTGGGTGCGCTGCTCCAGGCGCTGCGCCTCGAGCAGCTTGCCCTCGGCGGTGAACTCGACCAGCCGGACCTTCAGGTCGTGCTTGATCTGCCGGACCGCCTGCTGAAGCGTCGGCTTGGGCATCACGTAGTGGCTGTTCGCATAGACCCGGACGCTCTCCAGCGGCGCGATCTTCTCGCCGGTCAGCGGGTCGATCTCGTGGATCGATTCCAGCTCGTCGCCGAACAGCGACAGCCGCCAGGCGCGGTCCTCCAGATGGGCGGGAAAGATCTCCACCACGTCGCCGCGCACCCGGAAGGTGCCGCGGCCGAACGCGGTGTCGTTGCGGCGGTACTGCAGTTCGACCAGCCGGCGCAACAGGTCCGTGCGATTGATCGTCTGGCCGGTGGCGATCGGCAGCGTCATCTCGCTGTACGTCTCGACATCGCCGATGCCGTAGATGCACGACACCGAGGCGACGATCACCACGTCGCGCCGCTCCAGCAGGGCCCGGGTGGCGGAATGGCGCATCCGGTCGATTTGCTCGTTGATCGAGCTTTCCTTCTCGATATAGGTGTCGGTGCGCGGAACGTATGCCTCGGGCTGGTAGTAGTCGTAATACGAGACGAAATACTCGACCGCGTTGTCGGGGAAGAAGCCCTTCATCTCGCCGTAGAGCTGCGCCGCCAGGGTCTTGTTCGGCGCCAGGATCAGCGCCGGGCGCTGCAGCTCCTGGATCACGTGCGCCACGGTGAAGGTCTTGCCGGACCCGGTGACCCCAAGCAGCACCTGCTCCTTCTCGCCGCGCCGCAGCCCGGCGACGAGTTCGGCGATCGCCTCCGGCTGGTCGCCGGCCGGGCCGAACTCGGAGGAGATGGCGAACGGCGCCAGCGCCTCGGTCGGCGGCAGTTCGTGCTTGCGGATTGCGACGGCGGTGCTCATGCGATCTTATATCGTGCCGCTCCGCGCGATGGCCAGGGGGCCGGACCGTGCTGCGCCACGCTACTGACAGCGAGGTGTCAGCAGACTTTCGCCGACGGCGGGCAGCTAGCGCTCGGCGCCTGGCGGTGGCAGGGCGTTGAGTGTGAGGACAGTCCAGAGCGACAGGCCCTCGTGCCCCTGCGGAACGGCGAGCCGGGCGGCGGCGGTTGACTGCAGCAGCGGCGTGGCTAGGTCGCGGCCGATGGTGCCGGCGTGGGGTATTTGGCGCCTTGGGGCGGCCCCGGTGAGCGCGATAGTCTCGTTCAGGCGGCGTTCGAACCGTTCGTGGACTGCCGCCAGGCTGCGCGGGGCGCCGGTTGCGGCGTCGAAGAAGACGTCGCGGTTGGCCCGCGCCGCCGCCGGTAACAGATCGGCGGCCGGGCGCGCCGGGTCTTCGCGTCGAGCGGTGAGGAATTCCGTCGCTCCCTCGGCGCCGAGGAAATGGGCGAGGTAGAGCTCGGTCGGGCCGATGTCGCCGCCGACCGTTCGCTCCAGATGCGCCCGGTTGGCATTGGCCAGTTCGCCGGCCATGACGGCGTTGAGGCGCGG
>JABDIP010000503.1 GCA_013003675.1 Inquilinus sp. | reverse complement strand
AAGACCGGGCCCTATCTGCAATATGCGGCGGTGCGCATCAAATCGCTGCTGCGCAAGGCGGAAATGCAGGGCGCGACGCCGGGCCCGATCCTGTCGCCGACGGCGGTTGAGCGCGATCTCGTGCTGGCGTTGGCGCAGTTGCCTGACGCGCTGGCCACCGCCTATTCGCGGCGCGCGCCGAACGAACTTTGCGACTTCGCCTTCCGCCTGGCGCAGGAATTCAGCCGCTTCTATAGCGCCTGCCACATCCTCAGCGAGACCGACGCGGCCCTGCGCGGCAGCCGCCTTGCCCTCGCCCGCCTAGTGCTGCGGCAGGTCGAACTGCTGCTGTCGCTGCTCGGTATCGAGATTCCGGAGCGGATGTAAGGGCGAACACACCCGTTTCGGACCCTGAATACAAAAAACCCTGACCGAGGCGGTCAGGGCTTGTCACGACGTCGATGGCTTAGTCGCATTCTTCAGGGCACGCATTCCTGCTTGGAAACGGCGCCCGCCGTGAGCGATCAGTTCCTCCCCAAACTTGGGCCGCGCCGCATTCGAGATGCGGCATTCTTTTTATTGGGAGGCGGACACTAGCAAGGATCGAAATGCCCGCGCAACAACATCCGCAAAAAATCCGACTCGGTCCGGCAACAAAGCGAATCGTCCGGCCCTCGCTCGTGTAATCCTGTCACCGGCCGGCCGCATAGCCCTGCATAGCCCGCGGATTGGCGCCGGCGCGCAGCAGGCCCTTGTCCTGCGACGTGGCGCACAGCCGGCCCTCGGACCAGGGCGGTGCCAATTCCAGCCGGTGCCCGCGCGCCTTCAGGTCCGCCTGGGTCTCGTCCGGGAATCGGCTCTCGACGACCAGCCGGCCGGGCGAACGCTGGCGCGGATAGAACGAGCTGGGAAAGTGATCGCTGTGGAACGACGGTGCGTCGATCGCCTCCTGCAGGTTCATGCCGTACAGGACGTGGCGCAGGAAGAAGATCGGCTGCCACTGGTCCTGGCCGTCGCCGCCCGGGGTGCCGAACGCCATGTAGGGCAGGCCGTCGCGGAAGGCGAGGGAGGGCGACAGCGTCGTCCGTGGCCGCTTGCACGGTGCCAAGCTGGCCGGCAGCCCTTCCTCCAGCCAGAACATCTGCGCCCGGGTCGGCAGCGGAAAGCCGAGGCCGGGCACGACCGGCGAACTTTGGAGCCAGCCGCCGCTCGGCATCGCCGAGACCATGTTGCCGAAACGGTCGATGACATCGATATGGACGGTGTCGCCACGCGTCTCGCCGTTGCGGGCGACGGTCGGTTCGCCGACGCCGGCCGACATCGGCGAGGCCTGGGTCGCGGTGATACCGGTATCGGGTATCGCGCCGCCGAATCCGTCGACCGTGCCGGGGCGCAGCTCGAGGGAGGCGTCGCCGCCGATCAGCCGGCGCCGGTCGTCGTTATAGGCGTCGGACAGAAGCTGGCGCACCGGCACCTCGACGAATTTCGGATCGCCGTAGAACGCCTCGCGGTCGGCATAGGCGAGCTTGATGCTCTCGGTGACCGTATGCACGAAATCGGCGCCGAGCGGGTCCATCGCCGCCAGATCGATGCCCTTCAGCAGGGCCAGTTGCTGCAGGAAGACCGGCCCTTGCGACCATGGGCCGGGCTTGAGCACCGTGTGGCCGTGAAAATCGTAGGTCAGCGGCTCCTCGTAATGGGCCTGCCAGCCGGCCATGTCCTGGCCGGTCAGCACGCCGGCATGGCGGCGGCCGCTCGAATCCATCGCCTCGCTGCGGCAGAAGCGGTCGATCGCCTCGGCGACGAAGCCGCGATAGAAGGTGCCGCGCGCCGCCTCGATCTGCCGGACCCGGTCGCCGTCGGCGGTCTCAGCCTCGTCGAGAATCCGTCTCCAGGTTGCCGCCAGGTCGCGGTTGACGAAGAGACGTCCGGGCGTCGGCACGCTGCCGCCGGGCAGGAACACATCCGCCGAGCTGGTCCATTCGTCGACGAACATGTCACGCACCTGGGCGATCGTGTCGCAGACCCGCGGCACCAGCGGCACGCCGTTCTCGGCATAGCCGAGCGCCGGCTCCAGCACCTGGCGCAGGGTCATGGTGCCATGGTCGCGCAGCATCAGCATCCAGGCGTCGAAGGCGCCGGGAATGACGGCGGCCAGGAAGCCGGTGCCGGGCACGATGTCGAGCCCGAGCCCGCGATAATGGGCGATGGTGGCGCCGGTGGGCGCGGTTCCCTGGCCGCACAGCACCTGGGCGTTGCCGATATCGGCGCGGTAGAGGATCGCCGGCAGATCGCCGCCGGGGCCGTTCATGTGCGGTTCCGCCACCTGCAGCGTCATGCCGGCGGCGACCGCGGCGTCGAAGGCGTTGCCGCCGCGCTCGAGGATCGCCATGCCGACGGCGCTGGCCAGCCAATGGGTCGTCGAGACGACGCCGAAGGTGCCGGTGATTTCCGGCCGGGTGGTGAACATGGGACGGGCGCCCTCCGCGCGTTGCTCTTCGCTGCCGAAGGTTCTAAACCAAGATCGTCTCAGATTGAATCAAACTGAGACGTGAATCTTGGACTGGTTGAATATTGTAGAGCCTGATCGGTTCACACCATTCCGCTGTGAACCGATCAGGCT
>JABDIP010000458.1 GCA_013003675.1 Inquilinus sp. | reverse complement strand
GGTGAGGGGGTGGTGCCGCGAGCGAGATCGTGGCGGAAGGTCAGGGCGGGGTGCGGCCCTCACCCAACCCTCTCCCAGGGGGAAAGGGCTAACGATGGAGGGGTCGCGAATGATCGAAAAGGGCGGCGTCAGCACCCATGACAGTGTGGAGGACCCGCGCAACGAGGCACTGCTGGTCTGGGTCGACGGGCGGCTGGTGCCGAAGGCGGAGGCCACGGTGTCGGTCTATGACAGCGGCTTCATGCTCGGCGACGGGGTGTGGGAGGGCCTGCGGCTGTATGGCGGGCGGTTCGCCTTCCTGGGCGAGCATCTCGACCGGCTGTTCGAGGCGGCCAAGGCGATCGACCTGGATATCGGCCGCACCCGCGACGAGGTGGCGGCGGCGCTGGACGAGACGGCGCGGGCGAATGGCATGGCGGACGACGCCCATGTCCGGCTGATGGTGACGCGCGGGCGCAAGGCCAAGCCGTTCCAGGACCCGCGGCTATCGATCCATGGCCCGACCATGGTGATCATCGCCGAGCACAGCGCCGCCAGCGCGGAGACGGTGGGGCGCGGCCTGTCGCTGTTCACCGTGCCGCAGGTGCGCGGGCTGCCGATGAGCCAGGACCCGAAGCTGAACTCGCACAGCAAGCTGAACTGCATCCTGGCGCTGGTGCAGGCGCAGAAGGCCGGGGCGGACGAGGCGCTGATGCTCGACGTGCACGGCTTCGTCAACACCACCAACTCGACCAACTTCTTCATCGTGCGGCGGGGCGAGGTGTGGACCTCGACCGGCGACTACTGCATGAACGGCATCACCCGGCGGAAGGTGATCGACCTGTGCCGGGCGAACGGCATCCCGGTCTTCGAGCGCAACTACTCGCTGGTCGACACCTATGGCGCCGACGAGGCCTTCGTCACCGGGACCTTCGGGGCGCAGACCCCGGTCACCCGGATCGACGGGCGGGTTATCGGCGACGGCAGGCCGGGGCCGGTGACGGCGCGCATCCGGGCGCTGTACAAGGCGCTGGTGCTGCGCGACTGTGGCCTCGCCGAGGCCTGAGCCGGCGGCGGGGAGCCAACAAGTGTCGCGGGGGAAATTCCGATGAACAACGCCGTCTTCGAGGCGCTTCCCGAGGGCCGGTTCGTTGGCCGCGTCTGGCGGCCGGAGCTCGGCGGACCGGCGCTGGTGGCGGTGCGCGACGGCGCGGTCTTCGACATCACCTCGAAGGCGGCGCCGACCATGCGCGACCTGCTGGAGCTGGGCGATCCGGCCGGGTTCGCCGGCGCGGCGGCGGGCGAGCCGCTCGGTCCGCTCGACCGCATCGTCGGGCAGAGCGCCGAGGACGCCGGTCGGGACGACATCATGCGGCTGCTGGCGCCGTGCGATCTACAGGCGGTGAAGGCCTGCGGCGTCACCTTCGCCAAATCGATGGTCGAGCGGGTGATCGAGGAGCGGGCGGCCGGCGACCCGGCACAGGCGACGGCGATCCGCGCCCGGGTCGGGGCGATCATCGGCGACAGCCTGCGCGACCTGGTGCCGGGCTCGCCTGAGGCGATGAAGGTGAAGGCCGCGTTCATCGAGGAAGGGCTGTGGTCGCAATATCTCGAGGTCGGCATCGGGCCGGACGCCGAGGTCTTCACCAAGAGCCAGGCGATGTCGGCGGTCGGCTGGGGCGCGGCGGTCGGGCTGCACCCGATCTCCCGCTGGAACAATCCGGAGCCGGAGATCGTGCTGGCGAGCGACAGCCGCGGCCGGGTCAAGGGCGCGACGCTGGGCAACGACGTCAATCTGCGCGATGTCGAGGGGCGCTCGGCGCTGCTGCTCGGCAAGGCGAAGGACAACAACGCGTCCTGCGCGATCGGGCCGTTCATCCGGCTGTTCGACGAGAGCTACGGCATCGAGGAGGTGCGCGCCGCCGAGCTCGATTTGAGGGTCGAGGGCGCGGACGGCTATGTCCTGGAGGGCAAGAGCTCGATGAAGGAGATCAGCCGCCATCCGCTCGACCTCGTCGGCCAGACCTGCGGGCGCCATCACCAGTACCCCGACGGCTTCATGCTGTTCCTCGGCACGCTGTTCGCGCCGACCGAGGATCGCGACGTGCCGGGCGAGGGCTTCACCCACAAAACCGGCGACCTGGTGACGATTTCCAATGCGGCGCTCGGATCGCTGACCAACACCGTGCGCCTGTCGACCGAATGCCCGGAATGGACCTTCGGCACCGCGGCGCTGATGCGCAATCTGGCCGCGCGCGGTCTGCTTTGAACCAGACGACAGGAACGGGAACGACCATGACACTCCATGCCAACCTGATCGACGGCGAATGGCTGCCGGGCGAGGCGGTGCCGAACATCAATCCGTCCAACACCAACGACGTCGTCGGCGACTATGCCCGCGCCTCGGCCGACGATGCCGGGCGGGCGATCGCCGCGGCGAAGGCGGCCTTTCCGGCCTGGTCGCGCTCCGGGCTGCTGGAGCGGCAGTCGGTGCTGCGCAAGGCGTCGGACGAGATCCTTGCCCGCAAGGAGGAGTTCGGGCGGCTGCTGTCGCGCGAGGAGGGCAAGACGCTGCCCGAGGGCATCGGCGAGACCGTGCGCGCGGCGCAGATCTTCGACTTCTTCGCCGGCGAGGCGTTGCGGCTGACCGGCGAGACGGTGCCGTCGGTGCGGCCGGGCATCGGCGTCGAGATGACCCGCGAGGCGGTCGGCGTGGTCGGCATCATCACGCCGTGGAACTTCCCGATCGCCATACCGGCCTGGAAGATCGCGCCGGCGCTCTGCTACGGCAACACGGTGGTCTTCAAGCCGGCCGAACTGGTCTCGGGATGCTCCTGGGCGATCGTCGACATCCTGCACCGGGCCGGCCTGCCCCAGGGCGTGCTCAATCTGGTCATGGGCAAGGGCTCGGTGGTCGGCCAGGCGATGCTCGACAGCCCGGACGTCGATGCGATCACCTTCACCGGATCGATCGACACCGGCAAGCGCGTGGCGGCGGCGAGCGTCGAGCACATGCGCAAGTTCCAGACCGAGATGGGCGGCAAAAACCCGCTGGTGGTGCTCGACGACGCCGAGTTGGATACGGCCGTCGAGTGCGCCGTCAACGGCGCCTTCTTCTCCACCGGCCAGCGCTGCACCGCGTCGTCGCGGCTGGTCGTCACCGCGGGCATCCACGACCGCTTCGTCGAGGCGCTGACCGGGCGCTTGAAGAACCTGGTCGTCGACGACGCGCTGAAGCAGGGCACGCATATCGGCCCGGTGGTCGATCAGAGCCAGCTCGACCAGGACATGGAATACATCGAGATCGGCCGCGGCGAGGGCGCGCGGCTGGTCTTCGGCGGCGAACGCCTGAATCGGGAAACGCCGGGCTTCTACCTCCAGCCGGCGCTGTTCACCGAGTGCACCAGCGCCATGCGGATCGCCCGCGAGGAGATCTTCGGGCCGGTGGCGAGCGTCATCCGGGTCAAGGATTACGACGAGGCGCTGGCGGTCGCCAACGATACGCGGTTCGGCCTGTCGTCGGGCATCTGCACCCAGAGCCTGAAGCACGCCACCCATTTCAAGCGCAACGCCGAGGCCGGGATGGTGATGGTCAATCTGCCGACGGCGGGGGTCGACTTCCACGTGCCCTTCGGCGGCCGCAAGGGCTCCAGCTACGGCCCGCGCGAACAGGGCCGCTACGCCGCCGAGTTCTACACGACGGTCAAGACGGCCTATACCGGGATGTAATACCAACACTCCTTGGCACGAGCCGCATCGCGGTCTGCCTACTCGTCCTTCGGGAGGGGAAGGTCGGCGGCACGGTGGATCTGGCCTGTGGCGCGGTCGAACAGGCGAAGCATGCGGTCCCCGGCCAGAGATTCCGGCCGCCATCGGAATCCCTCGTGCTGTCGCAGGAGCTTCGTGGCGCCGCAGCCGGGCACCCGACACTCGCTTTTCCCCTTGGGACATCGATTGAACTGGCAGAGTCGCCCCAGATAACGGTCCGTGTCGGGATCGATGATGAAGGCGTCTACCTGATGGGATGCGACGCCGACACCGTTATCCTCCAGCAGCGCGCGCAGGGCCCGGTCCTTGGCCCGGCGCAATCCATCGAGGTCGCCCAGATCGGTGAGCCAGACCGCCAGATCCACATCGCTGTATTCATGCCACAGCGCAATCCCGGCCCGGCGATAGGTGGAGAAACGCGGAACCTCCTTCCAGGGCGCCGCGGCCAGCGAGCCGATCAAGGCCACGGCCGCGACCTCCCGGCGGTCTCGCCACGCCGCGGTCACGGCGTCGGCGGCGGAGCGGAACTCACGGTACCGGCGAAGCAGCAGGTTGTTCTGCTCGGCGATGCCGGCGGGCGAGAGTTCGCGTTCCTCTTCCTGCCTTTCCCATTCCCAGACGTCGATTTCGTCCCAGTGATCTTCCGGTTCGTTCATTCGGTCACCAGCCCCGTTGATCGAGCAACTTCATCAGATTGCGCTTGCGCTTGTGCATTGCGCGGATTTCGGTCAGGTAGGGCCGGAACGCGGCGTCCGCGCCGGACCCTGCAAAAATCGTCCGGATCTTCTCCAGGAAGCCGACCGCGTCGTTGTACACCCGATCGCCGGTATTGCGGAGCAGGGCGGCGACGTGGTTCTTGTAGATTCGCACCGCATCGTCCGGGTGGCTGCGCTCCCGCGTTTTTGCCAGCCTGAGCCAGAAACCTTCCGAGCATCCGCCGGCCTGGGCTTCGCGCCAGGCGGCCGCCGGATCGCACTCGTCGAGGAAGATCTCGACGAGCAGGGAATGATCCCGTGACGATGGACGCATCCACAAAGGCCGGCCCGACGGCTCGGCCTTCTTGTCGGCGATGCGCTCGCGGATCAGGGCCAGGGCCCTGTCGCGCCAGCCGGGCCACGCCTTGGCGCGCCGTCCGTGCCGTTTCAACTGACGGTATGTTTCCAGCCAGGGGTATTCGGCGAAGGCCTCCCAGATGAGCGCCATGGCTTCGTCATGGCGGGACCGCGCCTAGTAGGCATCGGCGATGAAGGCTCGGAGCCGCTTGTCCCGTCGCGTGCCCGGGAACGACCGCCAGCCCCGTTCCGCCCAGTCGAGCGCCTGATCGGGCTGCCCGGACTCCTGGTGGAGCTGAGCGAGCCGCAGGAAGGCGTCGGGCGAGGAGAGGTCGCGGGATTTGACCGCCACCAACCCGTCGAAATCGTCGGAGGCCCGTGCCAAAGCCTCCATGATCGAGGTGATCCGGTACCGCTGGCCGTAGCGATTGGGATCCTCGTCGCCCCGGGCCAACGCCGGGACTTTCGCCCAATCCGCCTCGGCCAGCCGGCGATATGCCGAAATCCCGGTCTTGCCGAGGATGTCGGCGTAGACGAAGACGGCGCCGTGGAAGACGTCGTAGTCAGACTCCATCTCCGCGTCGAACAACCGCTCCGCCAGATGCACTGGGTCGGGCCGCGCGATCCGGCATGCCTCCAGATGCAGCTGCAGCCGGTCCAGCAGGCCGCCCATCCAGCCGTCGGAGTCGTCGATGTAGCCTCTCCTCGACCGTGTCCAGGCCGTATTCGGCCAGTCCGATGACGCTCTCCGCCTGTCCGGTCCGAAGCATCTCCTCCAGGGATTCGATGACATCCTCGATGCCGCGGACATGGTCGTAGGCATCGCGGTAGTGAACGAAGCCGTCGGTCTGCAGGGCGTCGTCGAGCGCTTCCTTCCAGACCGACGCTGTCGCCGTGCCCGGCGCCACCTGGGCAGCCAGGAGCATGAGCCTGCGCTGCAGGCGTTCGTCCTCGTCCGCCTGCTCGAGGATCAGGGACGCGAGCTGCTCCCTGTCCAACCCCAGAAGGTAGTCCCGCACATCTCCCTCGGTGAGGTCCGATGGATCCTGTTCGCGTGTGCCGGCCTCGCCATTCTCGCCGCCGGCATGCCAAGCGAGGCCGACGGCCACGCAATGCTTGCAGAATTCGCCCTCGTATCCGATCGGGCAGGTGCAGTCATGGCCGAGTTCGCCGTCCTCCACCCAGAGGCGCACCCGATAGCGGCGCGTTCCCTGGACCACCGCCTTGACGCCGCCGTTGTCGGGGCGGATCGACTTCACCGCACCATCGGCGAAATAGGCTTCGCCGCGGCCGAAATAGCGCACCCCGGCCAGGCGGCGGAGCCGGCTCGGCGTGACGACGCGGATCGAGGCGTCTGCGTTAGCGGCCACGGTATTTCTCGGTCCTCTTTCTTCGGACGCTCCTGTCTTCGCGCGCCGCCCACCGCGTGGCCCGCGGCCCCCAACCTTGCTG